>CAMFHW010000226.1 GCA_945952175.1 uncultured Phenylobacterium sp.
CGCGCAGCTTGGCGAGGCTCAGATTCACCCCGGACTGGGCCTGCCAGACATGGGTCAGCTCGTGGACGAAGACCGACTGCTCGAAGAGCGGGGCGTCCGAGAAATCCTGGCGGGCGGTACGCGCCGGCCAGACCACCAGCCGGGATCCGCCGACGAAGGCCCGATCCCAGAGCGGGATCGCGAAGACCCGTACGCGCCGGACGTCCAGGGCCTCGCCGAACACCTCGCGCGCCAGGTCGGTCTCGCCGGAGGTCAGCTTCCGAAAACCGCCAGGGCGCATGAGGTGGGGAGGGCTCATCCATCCTATATGGACCCCCATGAGCGAGGTTTCGACCGAGGGTTTCCGCCTGCTGCCCGGACGGCTGTCGCCGCAGGCCCAGGCCGTGCTGGTCGGCCAGGTCCTGGCCCGGCTGGAGGCCGCGCCCGCCTACAAGCCAATCACGCCCGGCGGCAAGCCGATGAGCGTGACCATGAGCAATTTCGGAGCGCTCGGTTGGTTCACCGACGCGCGGGGCTATCGCTACCAGGACCGCCATCCGCTGACCGACGAACCCTGGCCGGACATTCCGGCCACCCTGCTGGAGCTGTGGGCTGAACTGGCGGACCCCGCCGTCCCGCCCGACGCCTGCCTGGTCAATCTCTACGGCCCCGACGCCAAGATGGGGCTGCACCAGGACCGCGACGAGGCGGACTTCCGCTTCCCGGTCCTGTCGGTTTCGCTGGGCGACACCGCAATCTTCCGGATCGGCGGGGCGAAGCGCTCTGACCCCACGCGATCGATCCGGCTCAGCTCGGGCGACGTCTGCCTGCTGGCCGGTCCCGCGCGCCTCGCCCACCACGGAATCGACCGGGTGATCGCCGGCTCCTCGCGCCTGATTCCGGGGGGCGGACGCATCAACCTCACCCTGCGTCGCGCCGCGCCCGCGGGCTGACCGCGCAGGACGGTGGACTCCCGCCGCCCGCGCGCGCCAAATGCGCGTCAAGGCCTTGAAGGCCAAGAGTAATGGGAGGTTTCGCCGTGCGTACCCTGACCCGCCCCGAAGGGACGGAGCCTTCCGACCTGGACGTTTCCCGCCGCACGCTCGCCCTCGCCGCCCTCGGCGGCTACGCCCTGTGGTCCTTCTCAGCCGAAGCCGAGCCGATCCATACCGATTCGGACGGCCTGGTCGCCGACATGGTCGAGCTCGACAGCGGCGACGCGATGATCCCGGCCTATCTCGCCCGACCGGACGCCAAGGGGCGGTTCCCGGTCGTGGTGGTGATCTGCGAGGTGTTCGGCATCCACGAATACATTCGCGACGTCTGCCGAAGGCTCGCCAAGCTGGGCTATTGCGCCATCGCTCCGGACTTCTTCGTACGCGAGGGCGATCCGTCCAAGACCAGCGACTTCAACCAGATCCGCAAGATCGTCGGTGCGGCCAGCGACAAGCAGCTGATGCACGACCTCGCCACCACGCTGGCCTACATCAAGGCCCAGCCCTTCGCCGACAAGGCGCACATGGCGATCACCGGCTTCTGCTGGGGCGGGGCGATCGTCTGGCTGGCCTGCGAGCGGTTCAAGGACTTCAAGGCGGGCGTCTCCTGGTACGGCCGCCTCGCCGCCCCCAAGCCCGGCGAGTTCCTCAGCGAGCCGGAGCGCAAGTGGCCCCTGGACCTGGTCGCCGACCTGAAGGCGCCCGTGCTGGGCCTCTATGCCGGCAAGGACCAGGGGATCGGGCCCCACGATATCGACGCCATGCGCTCGGCGCTCGCGGCCAGTGGCAAGACCGGCAGCGAGATCCGCGTCTATCCCCAGAGCCAACACGGCTTCCACGCCGACTACAGGTCGAGCTATGACGCCGAGGCGGCGGCCGACGGCTGGTCCCGGATGCTGGCCCATTTCGCGGCCAACGGGGTCAGGCCGAAGCCGTCGAAGTAAGCGTCCCCTCCCCGGGCCATCGCATTGCCGGCCCGGGTCCCATTGTTTTGAGCCTTGCCGATAGGAGCATTGCGCCGTGCCCAAGAGCCGTGAAATCCACCTTGTCGCCCGCCCCAAGGGCATGCCCGCCGCCGCCGATTTCCGGCTTGTGGAGACCGACGTCGCAGACGCCGCCGACGGCCAGGTGCTGATCGAGAACCTCTACATGTCGGTCGATCCGGCCATGCGGCCACGCCTGACCGCCGGCCAGGACCTCGACGTGGCGATGATGGGCGGCGCCCTCGGCCGCGTGGTCCAGTCGAAGCATGCGGACTTCGCGGTGGGCGACCTCGTCTCCAACCGCATGGGCTTCCGCGAGTTCTTCGTCTCGGACGGCAAGGGGCTGACCAAGCTCGCCGCCGATCCCGACCTGCCGGTGACGGTGCACATGCACGCGCTGGGCATGACCGGCTTCACCGCCTATGGCGGCCTGCTGCATATCGGCCAGCTCAAGGACGGGGAGCAGGTGTTCGTCTCCACCGCCGCCGGCGCCGTCGGCTCGGTCGCCGCCCAGATCGCCAAGATCAAGGGCTGCTATGTGGTGGGCTCGACGGGTTCGGCCGACAAGGCCGCCTGGCTGCGCGACGAGGTCGGGCTGGACGCGGTGATCGACTACAAGGCCGAGCCGATCCGCCAGGCCCTGGAAAAGGCCACGCCCAAGGGCCTGGACGTCTATTTCGACAATGTCGGCGGCGACCACCTGGAGGCCGCCCTGCGCCGCATGAACACGCTCGGCCGCATCCCGGTCTGCGGCTTCATCTCCGGCTACAATTCCGGCCACTCGGCGGTCTCGAACCTGTCGAACATCATCTATGCGCGGGTGATGCTGCGCGGCTTCGTCGGCACCGACTTCATGCACCTCTACGGCGACTTCCAGCGCGACATGGCGCAATGGCTGAAGGAAGGCCGCGTCAAGTACCAGGAGACCATCCTGGACGGCATCGCCAACGCGCCCACCGCCCTGATCGGCCTGATGGAAGGCAAGAACGCCGGCAAGATGCTGGTGCGACTGGCGGCCTAGCAGGCCTCAGCCTCCCCTCTCCTCCGCCACCGGGGGAGAGGGCGACAGCCCGAGTTCCGCCATCTTGCGCGCATGGGCCGCCGCGCCCTCAGCCTCCAGGGTCTTCTTCAGCTTGGAGAAGTAGGGAACGAAGAAGTCGATGAAGGCGCGGACCCGGGGCACGTCCTTCATGTCGGCGCGGGTCACGATCCACGAGCCGGGCTTCATGTTCGGGATCGGCGGCATGACCCGGACCAGGTCGGGATCGCGGTCGGCCACCAGGCAGCCGAACGGCGCCACGCCCATGCCCGCCTTCAGGGCATGGAACAGGTTGGTCATGGTGTTGGACCGCGCGACCGGCTCCACGCCCGGCAGCTGGCCGAACATCCAGGCCATGCCCGGCAAGGGCAGGTGCGTGCCGTCGCCGGCGATCAGGTCGTGGCCGCGCAGGTCCTCGACACAGGACGGCAGGCCGCGGCGCGCCACATAGTCCCGGCTGGCATAGAGGGCGAAGTCGAACTCGCCGAGCTTGCGCGCGACCAGGTCGCTCTCCGTCAGGGCGACGCCCGACCGGATGCCGAGGTCCGCCTCGCCACGTTCGAGGTCCAGCGGCAGGTCGGAGATGTCGAGGTCCACCCGCAGGTCCGGATAGAGCTCGCGGAATGGCCCGAGCGCCGGGGTCACCGCGAGGTTGGCGAGGATCTCGGTGGAGGTGATCCGCAGGGTCCCGGCCATGCCCCGCTGATGCTCCGCCGCCCGGTGCGCGAAGCTGGAGGCCGCGCGCTCCATCTGCTCCGCCTGGGCCACCAGGTCGATCCCGGCCTCGGTGAGCCGCGCGCCGGCCTGGCCGCGCTCGAACAGCTTCAGCCCCACCGACGCCTCCAGCGCCTCGATACGCCGGGCCACCGTGGTCTGGTTGACGCCGAGCACCCTGGCGGCGCCGAGGGTGGAGCCTTCGCGGGCGACGGCCAGGAAGGCCTTGAGGTCGTTCCAGTCGAACATGCGGCCCCCTCAGGTCCGTCCCGCGGCCGCGAGAGCCGCCCGCAGCTCCACCAGCTTGGCGATATGCGCCGCCTCGCCGCGCTCCCGAAGCGAGCGCTGCAGCTCGACCAGGTGGGGCACGAAGAAGTCCATGAAGGCGCGGACCCGGCGCGAGTCCTTGATGTCGCGGCGCGTGACGATCCAGGCGACGGACCGCACCTCCGGCAGGGGCGGCGTCCATCGCACGAGGTCCGGCTCGAGATCGCCGGCGAGGCAGCCGAACGGCCCCACCCCGAGGCCCGCCTTCAAGGTCAGCAACATCTGGGACAAGGAGTTCGAGCTTACCACGGGCTGGACGCCCGGGAGCTGGTCCAGGAGCCAGGTCACGCCGGGAAGCGGCGCGCTCACGCCCTGGCCCACGACAAGGTCGTATCGCCGGAGGTCCTGGATCGAGCCGGGAATCCCCTTGGCGAGGAGATAGTCGCGGCTCGCATAGAGCGCGTAGGGGAACTCCGCGACCCTGCGGCCGATCAGGTCGTCCGTGACCACCTCGTCCGCGCGCAACGCGATGTCGGCCTCGCCCGCGACGAGGTCCAGCGGCCGGTCCGTGGCGACCAGCTCGACCACCAGGTCGGGATAGGCCGCCTTGAACGCCTTGAGCGCCGGCGTGATCGCGACATTGGCCAGCATCTCGGTCGCCGTGACCCGCAAGGTCCCGGCGGCGCTGCGACGATGGCCCGCGGCGCGATGGGCCAGGCTTTCGGCCGCCGCCTCCATGCGGCCGGCCTCCTGCAGGAGGTCGCGGCCGGCCTCGGTGAGCCGGCTCCCCGACTGCCCTCGCTCGAACAGCTTCAGGCCCAGGGACGCCTCGAGCGCCTCCATCCGTCGCACGACGGTGGTCTGGTTGACGCCGAGGGTCCGCGCGGCGCCGAGCGCCGAGCCCTCGCGCGCGACCGCCAGGAACGTCTTCATATCGTTCCAGTCGAACATGTCAGGCGTCCGCCGGCGATTTCGCCGCCGCCACCGCCGCCAGGGCCTCGGCCTGCACCCGGCGCGCGGTCTCGTCCACCCGCGCCCGCACCGTGTTGAAGTGCGGGACCAGGAAGTCGATGAAGGCCCGCACCCGAGGGACCTCGCGCATGTCGCCGCGGGTCAGGACATGGATCGTCGAGGAGAATTGCGGCAGGTCGAAACAGCGCATCACGCCGGGCTCGTGATCGGCGATCAGGGTCGGCAAGGTCGCCACGCCCAGGCCCGAGCGCACCGCGACCACGAGATTGGTCAGGGTGCTGGAGCGGTTGTGGATCTCGGCCCGGGGCGCCTGCTCGCGGATCCAGGCCACGGCCGGCATCCCGGCCAGGCGGCCGTCGCCGCCGATCAGCCAATGGCCGTTGACCTCGTCGATGCAGGTCGGGAAGCCGCGCTCGATCGCATAGTCGACGCCGCAATAGACGGCGAAGGGCACGTCGGTGAGCTTGCGGCCGACCAGGTCGGAATCGGCCAGTCCGTCGGACGCCCGGATCGCCACGTCGGCCTCGCCCCTGGCCAGGTCGAGGAACTCGTCGCCGACCAGCATGTCGACCTTGATGTCGGGATAGAGCCGGCGGAAGTCGCCCAGGGCGGGGGCCAGGAAGATATTGGCCATAGCCTCGTTGATAGTGACCCGCAGCGAGCCGGTCATGCCCCGCCGCAACGCGTGGACCTGGTGGCCGAAGCCTTCACAGGCGCGCTCCACCGCCTCGGCCTCGACGATCAGGGTCTGGCCGGCCTCGGTCAGGCGGCTGCCGGCCTGGCCGCGTTCGAACAGCTTCAGGCCGAGCGCGGCCTCCAGCGCCTCGATGCGCCGGGCCACCGTGGTCTGGTTGACCTTCAGCGCCTTGGCGCCGGTCAGGGTGGACCCGCCACGCGCCACGGCCAGGAAGGCCTTGAGGTCGTTCCAGTCGAACATGACCACACTCTGCAATTGTGCAGAGCGGGCCTGCAAGAGCGCTGATTGAAGTGACGCCGCACGAGCCGTAATTGCCGGCCCCAAGACGAAGCGACCGACAGTCAGCAAGAAGACGAAGCATGAAACTCTATTGTGACCCGATCTCCACCACCTCGCGGCCGGTGATGCTGTTCGCCGCCGAGAGCGGCATCGCGTTCGAACGCGAGCATGTGGACCTGCTCAGCGACGGCAATCTCGACCCGGCCTATCTGGCCATCAATCCGAACGGCGTGGTGCCCTTCCTGATCGACGGCGACCTGGCGATCGGCGAATCCATGGCGATCCTGACCTACCTGGCCCAGAAGATCGGCTCGCCGGCCTATCCGGCCGCGCTCAAGGCGCGGGCCAAGGTCGACGAGGCGCTGAGCTGGTTCGCCACCAACCTTCACGAATACTTCTGCCTGTTCACCATCTATCCGAACTTCGGCATCCCGAAGGGCGTCGACCCGATGCTGTCCCAGGCGCTGATCGCGTTCGGCGAGGAGAAGGCGCCGCGCTGGCTCAAGGTGCTCGACCAGCACATGATCGGCGACAAGCCCTTCGTCTGCGGCGAGACCATCAGCCTGGCCGACTATCTCGGCTCGGCGTTCATCACGCTCGGCGACGCCGCGGCCTACGATTTCGGGCCCTATCCGAACATCCGCCGCTGGATCGCCAACATGCGCGCCCTGCCCTCGTGGGACGCGACCTATGCCGGCTTCAACGGCATGGTGGCCGCCCTGCGCTCCCAGGCCGAACTGCCGGCCTAGCTCGGCGCCAGCGCGACCCAGATGCGGTGGAGGGCCTTATAGGGTTCGTCCACCTCGCCGGTGACGTCCTGGCGGCTGAGGATCGCGACGCCGGCCTGGTCGTCGCGGCGCCACTTCAGGCGCACCTCATAGGCGACGCCCTCGCCCACGTGCAGCAGGGTGAAGGTGTCGGGGAAGGCCTGGCCGGCCGGCGCGCGCAGCATGGCGCCGACCTCGGTCAGGTTGCGGATCGTGCAGTCGAACGACATGGCGTGAGC
>CAMFHW010000227.1 GCA_945952175.1 uncultured Phenylobacterium sp.
GGGTAAGGCGGGCATCTATCGCGAGGACGCGATCGCTCCGGTCCCGGCCGAACTGCGCCGCCGCTGGTTCAAGAAGGCCGGCCAGGATCGCTGGGAAGTGGCCGACGAGCTGCGCGCCCTGGTGGCCTTCCGCGAGCTCAACCTGATCGGCGACTGGCCGATGAAGGGCAAGTTCGACGTCATCTTCTGCCGCAACGTCGTGATCTATTTCGACGAGCCGACCCAGGAGCGCATCTGGAACCGCTTCGCCCCGATGCTGGAGCCCGGCGGCACGCTTTACATCGGCCACTCGGAACGGGTCACCGGACCGGCGGCCAACATCTTCCACACGGTGGGCCTGACCACCTATGCCCTGAGGAGCGGCCAATGAGCGTCGGCGTCCTCGTGGTCGACGATTCCGCGACCATGCGTGGCCTGATCGCCGCGGCCCTGCGCCGCGACCCGGAAATCGAGGTGCTTGGCTTCGCCAACGACCCGATCGAGGCCCGGGAGCAGATCAAGAAGCTGAACCCCGACGTCGTCACCCTCGACGTCGAGATGCCCCACATGAACGGGCTGGAGTTCCTGGAAAAGATCATGCGCCTGCGGCCCATGCCGGTGGTGATGGTCTCGACCCTGACCCAGGCCGGCGCCGAGGTGACCATCGCCGCCCTCGAGTTGGGCGCGGTGGAATGCATCGGCAAGCCGCACGGCGGCGCCACGCCGTCCGAGGCCTTCAAGGACCTGGCGGAAAAGGTGAAGGCCGCCGCCCGCGCCCGGGTGAAGCCCTATTCGGGTCCGGTCGCGCCTGTCGAGCGGTCCAGCGACTACCGGGCCGCCAAGGACCTGATCCTGGCGATCGGCTCCTCCACCGGCGGGGTCGAGGCGCTGATGACGGTGCTGGCCAACTTCCCCGAGACCTGTCCGCCGACCGTAATCACCCAGCACATGCCGGCGACCTTCACCAAGAGCTTCGCCGCCCGCCTGGACCGCATCTGCGGCGCCCACGTCGCCGAGGCCCATGACGGCGCTCGCCTGCTGCCCGGCCACGTCTATGTCGCGCCCGGCGGCGACTATCACCTGGAAGTGGTCGGCACGACGCACCCCGCCTGCCGCCTGCGCGAAGCCGACCCGGTGAACGGCCACCGCCCGTCGGTGGACGTTCTGTTCGAATCCGTCGCCCGGCTGCACCGGCCTGCGACCGGTGTCATCCTGACCGGCATGGGCCGCGACGGCGCCCAGGGCCTGCTGACCCTGCGCAACGGCGGCGCCCGCACCCTCGGCCAGGACGAGGCGAGCTGCGTCGTCTACGGCATGCCCAAGGCCGCCTTCGAGATCGGGGCTGTCGAAAAGCAGGTCCCGCTGGCGCGCATGGGCCCGACCATCCTCAATATCTGCTCGGCCTCGGCCGAAGCCCAAAGGAGCGTGTGATGCCCTCCGCCGCCGCCATGAAGGTCCTGATCGTCGACGATCAGCAGACCATGCGCAGTCTGATCCGCACCAGCCTGCACGCCCTGGGCATCACCCAGACCCGCGAAGCCCCCGATGGCGAGGAAGCCCTGCGCGCCCTGCTCTCGGTGCCGGTGAACCTGGTCATCACCGACTTCAACATGCCCAAGCTCGACGGCCTCGGCCTGCTGCGCGCCATCCGCGCCCACGGCCCGACCGCGAAGACGGCGGTGATCATGCTGACCGGTCGCGCCGACCGCGAGCTGGTCCAGCGCGCGGTGCAGTTCGGGGTCAACAACTACCTTGTGAAACCGTTCACCACCCAGACGCTAAAAGAGAAGATCGAAGCGGTGTTCGGGGCCCTTACATGATCGTCGAGAACGCCTCGCACCTGCATACCGGTAAGAAGGTCCACGTCATCCAGGGCGAGCACCACGTGACGTCGGACCCCGATGTCATGCTCACCACCATCCTGGGCAGCTGCGTCGCCGTGTGCCTGCGCGACACCAAGATGGGCATCGGCGGGATGAACCACTTCCTGCTGCCCGAAGGCAAGGCCGAGGGCCTGGACGAAAGCCGCCGTTACGGCGCCTACGCCATGGAACTGCTGATCAACGACATCCTGCGCTCCGGCGGCCGTCGCGAGCGCATGGAGGCCAAGCTGTTCGGCGGCGCCCGCATGTTCGGCGGCCTCTCCGACGTGGGCGCGTCCAACGCCGCCTTCGCCGAGAAATTCCTGCGCGACGAAGGCATTCCGGTGGTCGGCGGCAGCCTGGGCGGCTTCGGCGCCCGGCGCGTCCAGTACTGGCCCGCCACCGGCCGGGCCCAGCAACGCACCGTCACCGACACCAACGAGGTGGCGCGCCTGAAGGAAGTCCCGGCCAAGGTGGTGGCGCCCGCCGCGGCCGACGACGGCGACCTGGAGCTGTTCTGATGAGCCAAGCCGCACCGAGCCATACCCCGGAGGTGCTGGCCTCGCTCGCGGCGGAGCTCGAGCACGCCGGCGCCCTGTGCGACAAGCTCGAGCTTTTGGTCACCCAGCTGGTCCGCGCCAGCCGGGGCGAACCGCTGCAGATCGCCCTCACCGAGGCCCAGACGCTCGACGTCCTGACCCAGCACCTGGCCGCGCTCGCCATCTTCACGCGCAACCTGGCCCAGCAGGCGCCGTCCGGCGCCTTCGACCTCGACCACGCCGTGGCCGGCGTGACCCTGGGCGACTTGGCCAGGCGCCTCGCGCGCGTCAGCCACGACGGCGAGGCGCTGGCATCCTCCGGCGACCTCGATCTCTTCTAACAGGACCCATCCCCCATGGCCCTGGATCCCGCCATCCGCATCAATCTCGAAAGGTCGGTCGTCCTGCTGGTCGACGACAATCCGCAGGCGCTCGAGGCCCTGTCGGGGATGGTGCGCGGCTTCGGGGTGCGCAAGCAGTTCAAGTGCAAGTCCGGGGCCGAGGCGATGCACGTCGTCAAGACCCAGGAGCTCGACCTCATCGTCATCGACAGCTCCATGCCCGACATGGACGGCTACGACTTCGTCCGCTGGCTGCGGCGCGAGGCGGCGCCGGAGGTCCAGTTCACCCCGGTGATCATGCTGACCGGCCACGCCGCCCGCAGCATGGTGGAGAAGAGCCGCGACAGCGGCGCGAACTTCGTGATGGCCCGGCCCTTCACCCCGGAGATCCTGCTGCAGCGGATCTTCTGGGTCGCCAAGGACGAGCGCCAGATGGTCAAGGCCGACAGCTATGTCGGCCCCGACCGCCGCTTCAAGAACCTCGGTCCGCCGCTGGGCATGAAGGGTCGCCGCAAGGACGACCTCTCCGGCCATATCGGCGCGGCGACCGACCCGAACCTCGATCAGACGGACATCGACCAGATGTTCAAACCCGCGCGGGTGCAGCTTTGAGCGACGCCGAATTCATCAAGGTCAAATACCGGCTCACCGACCAGGTGGCCAAGCCGGGCGGCATGACCGCCGAACTCGCCAACGAGCGCGCCATGCGCGAGTTGGCCGCCCTGGGCGGCGACGCCCGCAAGGCGATCGGCGCGACGATCTCGCGCATGGAAGAGATGGTGAAGGCCCGCGAGGCGACCGTCGACGCCGTCTATGACGAAAGCTCGACCGTGCTGGACATCGCCGGCATGTTCAATCAGCGCATCCTCTGCGACGCCGCCTACAGCCTGTGCGAACTCGCCGACCGCCTGCGCACCATCGGCCGCCACGACTGGCAGGCCATCGGCGTCCATGTCAGCGCCCTGCGCCTGATCTGGTCCAAGGACAAGAACGTCGGCCCGGACATGAAGACCGTCGTCGACGGTCTCTGGGCGCTCACCGACCGCTTCAACCCGACCTAGGCGGCGGCGCTCGGACGTCATTGCCGGGCTTGTCCCGGCCACCCATGATCACCGCATCGCCAAGGATGACCTCGCCCGCGCCTATGGGTCGCCGGGACAGGCCCGGCGATGACGTCATTTGGTGAGAGCGCCTACTCCAGCCCCTCGGCCGCGTCGCCGTCGGCGTCGGCCGGCCGGGTCTCCGTCGTCGGCTTGGCGAAGCGCTGGCTCACCCGGCGCAGGCCTTCGAGGATCGCCTGGGTGCCGGCGCCGTCCCGGGCCGCCTCGGTCTTCAGCAGCAGGCGGAAGGCGCGCAGGTGCACGGCCACCGCGTTCACGTCCCAGGTCTTCCCGCTCATCAGGTAGTCGAGCAGGTCGGCCAGGCTGACCAGCATGGTGTCGATGGGCTTCAGGTTGCAGGCCGTGGCCACGCCCACCGTCTTGCTCACCAGCCCATAGAGCTCGCTCGCCACCTCGGCGTTGAACGCGCCCTGGGCGCGCGCGACTAGCGCCTCGGACTTGTCGAGCACGACCGAAAGCTCGCCCAGGCAGTCGGCCTGGATGCCCTCCAGCCCCTTGTGGGCGTCGCGCATGGCGTCGGCCACGGGCTTGCCGCCGGGCGTGCGGATCAGCTTGGCGAGGCGGACCTCGGGGGTGTGGATCGAGACGGCGCCGCTCATATCTGCACCCGCCGGGTCTTCAGCATGCCGTCGATCATCTCTTGTTCCATGTTGGGGCCCTGGGACTCGCCGACCTCGGGCGGGAGGTCGTCCCGCCGACGGCCGGCCATGCCCGCGGGCACGCCCTCGTTCTTGAAGCGCCGGTCCGGACCCACATAGCTGTCGCACTCGACGAACCGGCGGCCTTCCTTCGAAATCCAAAGGATGCGCTCCAGCACCGAGATCGAGGTCAGCGGCTTGGCGATGATGAAGTGGGCGCCGCAGTCGCGCGCCTTGTTGACCGCGCCGTTCGGCGTGTGACCCGCGGTCAGCAGCACCGGGACGTAGCAGTTCGGCTGGATGCCCGAACGCCGCAGCCAGCTGACGAAATCATAGCCCGCGCCGGACGCGCCCATGGCGTCGACGATCATCAGGTCCAGCTCGACTTTCTGAACGGTCGCCTCGGCCTCGGCGACGGTCTCGCAGCGGTGCAGAACCTTGGCGCCGAAGCCGGTGAGGATCTGGACGAGGATGCTCATCCCAAGCGGGGTTTCCTCGAGCAGCAGCACCGAGGCGCGATTGAGGTTGAACCGGGCTCGCGATTCTGGATTCAGCCCCATGCGTCTCCGCCCGCCCTCTACGCCGCCCCCTTCGAGGGCGGCCCGGCGCCCGCGGCGGCGGTGGGACGGCCGCGCGGACGCTCAGACCATCGCAAGACAGCGTTAATAAGAGCTTCCCGCTGGTGAACCTGGGCTCAGGCGGCCGGGCGCAGATAGAGCGGATTTCCCAGCAAAAGCAGCTTCCCATCGCCCGAACGCACGTCAATCCGCAGCCAATGGGCCTTTCCGTCGGCGGTCAGCGACAGGCTCCTGCGCGCTTCCGCCGCACCCAGGGAGACCTCGAAAGACCGGACCAGGCCGGCGCCGTCGCCGGCCAGGCTGAGCCTGGCGCCCGGCGGGGCGCCGGCCACATGGACCTCGATCTCGACCGCCGCTCCGGCGGCGGCGGCCAGCGCATCCCCCATCTCGGCCCGGGCCGCGCCCGCTCGCGCCTCGACCTCCAGCAGCCGGTCCTTCGTGCCCCAGACGTCGACGAAGACGTGCCCGGCCCGGATCGCCTCCAGCACAGCGGCCTGGCTCAGCTCGCGGGCATGGACCACCGTGGTCGGCAGGCCGATCGCAGGCGGCTTGTCGGCCGCCAGGGTCGCCTCGTGATTGTCGGAGCCGCCGACGGCCGCGATCCGGAAGCCCGCGTTCAGCCGCGCCTCCCAGAAGGGAATCGAGCTCAGCGGCCCCTCGGGACCCAGCACCTGCAGGCTGCCGCCGTTGATCGCCTCCATGGCCGGGATCCGGCTCCAATCCGTCTGGGCCGTCCAGCCGCAGCCCATGCACACCTCGCCGGAGGGCAGGCCCGGATGATTGACCGAGATCAGGGCGTGGGCGGCCTCCACCTCGTCGAGGATCGCGTCGAGGGTGGGCGCCCTTGGCGAGCCGAGCTGGAAGTCCAGCGGCGCCGTGGTCCCGAACACGTTGGCGTGGCCCCTGAAGGTCGTGATCTCGCGGGCCGGGATCAGCAGCAGGTCGTCGAAATAGGGCGCGAGTTCGCGCAGCGCATTGTTCTGGGCCACGGCGTTGTGGTCGCTGACCGCGATGAAATCGAGGCCCCGCGCCTCGGCCGCCTCCAGCGTCTTGAACACCGGACAGGGGACCTTGGCGCCGCTCTTCGACAGGCACGCCCCGTCGGAGTGGGCCGTGTGCATGTGCAGGTCGCCGCGATACCAGCCCGGCCCCGCCTTCACCGGCTGCTTGCCGAACCCGGGAAATGGCGTGTCCGCCCGATCGAACCAGATCTTCGCGGTATAGGCCGCGCTCGCGGTCTTGCGCAGGTTCGGCGCGCCCAGCACCAGCTTCCAGGTCCCTGGCGGCAAGGGGCCCGGCAGGTAGGAGGGCGTCGCGTCCGCCTCCTCGATGGTGAAGGCCTGCTTGTTGCCGCCGCTCCAGCCGCGCATCCGCGCCGGATCTCGGACGCCGAGATCGATCACCGAGCGCTGGTCGCGGCCGGTATAGTCGAACGCCACGGTCAGCCGCACCGTCCCGGCCGGCAGCCTGAACGGGACCTCGCGATAGGTCTCGTGGTCCCTGCCAGTCAGGGTTCCGGTCAGCACCAGGTCCGGCGCGCGCTCGGCCAGCGCGGGACCCGCGACGAGGCCGACGGCCAGCGCCAGCGCCCGAACGAGCTTGCGGATCATGTCGGCCCTCCCCGGCGCTCCGGTCGCAAGCTGTACATCACCGCGGCGCCGAACGCCCGGCTTGTCGTCCTGCGGCGAATGGGACATCCAGGCCGCATGACCTCCGCCGCCGTCGCCTTGCTGGGCCTGCCTACCGACGTCAATTCGTCCTTCCTGCGCGGGCCCGCCAAGGGGCCGGCCGCCATCCGCGCGGCGCTGGCCTCCGACCACGCCAACCTCGCCACCGAGGCAGGGCTGGATCTCGGCGACCCCGCGAT
>CAMFHW010000228.1 GCA_945952175.1 uncultured Phenylobacterium sp.
ACACGTAAGGAGTCGTCGGCAGCGTCAGATGTGTATAAGAGACAGGAAGAAGGTCGCCTTCAGGCCCCGGGCGTCGAGCTGCGGCACGGCGTGGTCGAGCTGGCTGGTCAGGCCGTCGTCATAGGTCAGGCTGACCGCGCCCTTGGCCCCGTTCGGATAGGCGAATGGCGGGGGCGCGGCGGCGCCGCCGAGGGCCAGCAGCGACAGGCCCGCGGAGACGCGCAGCACTGTGCGGCGGGAGAGGTCAGATCCGGCCAAAGGCCAAGGACACGTTGAGGCCCCCGAAGGCGAAGGCGTTGACCAGCAGCCGGTCGGCGGTGATCGGCCGGGCCTCGCCCAGCACCAGGTCGAGCTCGAAGCCGGGGTCGGCGCCCAGATGGTTGAGGATCGGCGGCGCCAGGCCTTCGCGCAGGCCTTGCAAGGCGATCACCGCCTGCAGCGCGGCCGAACCGCCGATCAGGTGGCCGTGATTGCCCTTGGTGGCGATCACCGGGTGACGCATCACCGCCTCGCCGAACACCTCGCGCAGCGCCGTGGCCTCGTTCTGGTCGTTGAGCGGGGTGCCGGTGCCGTGGGTGGAGATCAGGACCTGGTCGGCCTCCATCAGACCGCCCGCGGCGGCGGCCTGGCGCATGGCCTCGACCGGGCCTTCGAGACTGGGCTGGGTGATATGGCCGGCGTCGGAGGTCATGCCGCCACCGAGGTATTCCGCGAGCGGGGCGGCGCCGCGGGCCTCGGCATGGTCGGCCGCCTCCAGCACCAGGGCCGCGCCGCCTTCGCCCATGGTCATGCCGTCGCGATCCTTGGAGAAGGGCCGGCAGGGGCCGGAGGCCAGGGCCTGGATCATCTGCCAGCCGACCATGCAGCCCGGGGTGGCGATCGCTTCGGAGCCGCCGACCACGGCCACGTCGGCCAGGCCCGCCTGGATCAGCATCGCGCCTTGCAGGATGGCGTGGGCGGAGGAGGCGCAGGCGCTGGAGGTGGCGAAGACCGGGCCATGGATGGCGAACTGCATGGCGACCGCGCTGGCCGCCGCCGAGACCATGACCTTCGGCACCATGGCCGGATGGACCCTGGGCGACTTCATGCCGAAGAAGCGCTCATAGCCCTTTTCGAGGGTTTCCAGCCCGCCCATGCCCTGGCCGACCACCACGGCGGCGCGCCGATCGAGGGCCGCATGGCCGATCAGGCCGGCATGATCCAGGGCCTCGAAGGCCGGGGCGAGCTGCATCAGGGCGAAGGCGTCGAGCATGCCGCTGGTCTTGCGGCCCATCCGCGCCTCCAGGGCGGCGGCGTAGCCCGGCGCGACCTTGGCGGCCGGCAGGACGAAGGGGTCGGGCGCGTGCTGGCCGCCGTCGAACGTGGCCATGGCGATGCCGCCGACGCCGTCGCGCGCCGCGGCCCAGTTCGTGGGCGCGTCGGGACCCAGGGCCGAAACCGCGCCCAGGCCGGTGACGACGATACGGCGGCCGCCGGTCACTGGGCGGACTCCTTCTCGGCGATCTTGGCCATCAGGTGATCGACCATCTCGCCCAGGGTCTCCATCTTGGGCATGTCGCCCTCCTCGATCGTGACGCCGGTGCGCTCTTCAAGCTCGAAGAGGAGGCTGATCACGTCGATGGACGAGATGCCGAGATCCTCGAGCTTGGCGTCGCGGGTCAGCTTCTGGCGGTCGATGATGGCTTCCTCGGCCAGCATGTCGAGCAGTTCGGATTCGGTGATCTTCATCTTGATCTCCAGGGCTCAGGGGCCAGGCCAGCGGTAGGTGAGGCCCAACGTGAAGGTGGGAATGTCGCGGGAACGAAAGCTCGGGGTTGGATCCTCGGGCCCGACGATGCGGTCAAGGGCGATCGAGGTGACGAGGCGGGTGTTGGCGGTCAGGCGCCGTGACGCGCCGATCTCGACGCCTACGGTGGCGAAGTCGTTTTCCTGGAACCGGGGAAGGCCGAGGTGGTGGGCCGTGCGCGGCCGCACGCCGAAATAGGCGTCGGTATAGTTGCTGTCCGCCCAGGAGACGCGCGCCTCGGCGCCGACTTCCCAGTTCTTGCCGACCTTCCCGCCGGTGTCGAAGGACAGGTCGCCGGACCAGCCGCGGTAGCCGTTGACCGCGCGGCGCAGGCGCATCTCCACCTCGCCGAACGTCAGCCGGCAGGCGGCGAAACCGCCGATCTCGACGGCGTCCGGCGGATGGTGCGCCCCAGCCGACAGGGAGTCGGAGAAGGCTTGGCGGTACTCGGCCACCGGACCGAAGGTCCAGCCGCCCTTGCGGGCGACCGTCCACTTGGCGCCGTCGTCGAGGCTGAACTGGAGGTCCGGGCCATAGTGCAGTTCGATCACCGGCAGGGCGTCGACGGTGTAGCCGCTGGAGCCGATGTGGCTGGGGCGCACCCGGCCGGCGAGGCCGAAGTCGCCGGACCATCCGGGCGGCGGGGCGTCATCGGCCTGGGCGGCGCCGGCGCAGGCCCAGGCGAGGCCGGTGAGGGCGAGGCGCTTCATGGCGCGGTCTCCACCTGAGGCCGCAGAAGCCACACGCCGGCGAGAATGGCCAGGGCTCCCACCACCTGGATCGGGTCGATCGCCTCGTGGAAGCCGAACCAGCCCAGGCCGATCACCAGAAGATAGCTGACCGCGACGAGCGGGAACGCCACGCTGAGCTCGGCGCGCGACAGCACGTACATCCAGGCGACGAAGCTCGCGATCTCCAGCGCCACCAGGGCCTGGGCCCAGGGCTCGACGGCGGCGCGGGCGAACCAGGCGAGGTCGAGCGGCCGGCCAGCCAGGGCGGCGGCGGTGCGCTCGGCGCAGAACTGATAGGCGAGACCCAGCAGCGGCACGGTCGCGAAGGTGGCGGTCCAGGCCGCATCGAGGCGGCGGGCGGGCGTGGCGGGGCTCATGCTGCCTCCGCCACGGGATCTTCGGACAGCAAGGGCGCCGCCCAGCGCAGGGCCTGGTTGATCAACGGGTTGCGGTGGCGGAAACGCATCGAAGTGGGGGTGAGCGTGCTTCCGAGCCGCAGCTTGTTGGCGTAGCCCGCCTGGCCGCTGACATAGCGCTTGAAGCCGCGGTCCAGGCAGAGCTGCAGGTTGGTGAACCAGCTGACGAAATAGAGGTTGGCCGCGCGGCCCTTCGCTCCGTCCATACAGAAGAACTTGTCGAGCAGGGTTTCCCCGTCGTGCAGCAGAAGGTTGGCCGCCAGCAGCTCGCCGTCGCGGCGGTAGAGGACGCAGAGGGCCCGGCCGGCCATCTGCTCCAGCACGCCGGTGAAATAGGCCGGCGTCAGGTCTTCGAACTGCATGTCGGCGCGGGCGCGGGTGTCGGCGTAGAGCCGGTGGACGTCGGCCGCGAGGCCTTCGATATCCTGGCGCACCTCGATCTGCAGGTTCTCGCGCATGCGCAGCTTGCGGCGCATGTCCTTGCGCGTGCCGGGCGACAGGCGGCCCAGATAGGCCTCGATCGTCGGGAAATCGATGTCGAGATGGGCGGTGGGGAGGCCGGTCACCGGCTTGAAGCCGGGCGCCGCGGCGTTCCAAAGAGCTTCGTCCGGGCCGGGCGTGTCCTTGAGCGCCAGGAGGCCGCAGCTGGCCGCCAGGGCGTCGGCCTCGAACCCCGCGATCAGCCGAGAGAGGATCTCACGGCGGCCCCGCTCGGCGATGTCCGGCGCGAAGCCGAGGCCGACCGTCTCGGTGCAGGGGGAACCCAGCGAGCCGAGCTTCAGCGTGAAGGCCCGCGGCGCGATGCGGCGCACGGCGGCGATGGCGCTGCGCCCGAGGTCGGTCAGGGTGGTGTCGAGCGAATAGTCGGTGATGAAGCCCGGCGCCGCGGCGACCGGCCGGCCGTGCATCTCGACCACGGCGTAGCGCCATTCGAAGCCCGCCAGGCCCGCCTGCTCGACCGCGCTGAGATAGTCGAATCCCTCCAGGGCGCCCGGGTGGCAGGCGTCCCAGGCGGCGCGGCCAATGGCCTCGATCGACCTATGGAGCCGGACCTCAAGCATGGCGCGCGTTGGCCTGGGTTTGGGCCAGGGCCGGCGGCCCGAAGAAGCCGGCGATCAGGCCGCCGACGAGGTCGCGCTGCCGGTCGACATGGATCATGTGGTAGCAGTCGTCGAGCATGTGCAGCTCGACGGGCCCGCCCAGGGCGCCGCGCAGGCGCTCGGCGTTGCGCGGGTGGCTCATGTCGTCGTCGCGGGCGTGCAGGATCAGGGTCGGATGGCGGATCTGGCGGCCGATCCGGTCGATGTGATCGCCGAGCGCATGCATCTCGTACATCGAGCCCAGCGGCAGGCGGTCCAGGGCGCCGGGGATCAGCGGATTCTCGGCGTTGGCGACGCTCTCGCGCAGGCGCTCGTCCTTCAGCCCGAACGGATAGGGCTCGGCGAAGCTGAGCCGGCGCAGGCCGGGCAGGCGCGCGAAGGGCTGGGCGATGGGGACGATGCCCGAGTACCAGCGGGCCATGTTCCAGCCGTCATAGCGGTAGGTCATGGAATAGACCGCCGCCGCCCCGATCGGCTCCTCGGCGCCCAGGGCCAGGCCCAGCGCCCCACCGACGCAGATGCCGGCCACGTAGACGTGGTCCAGGTCGGCGGCCATCCGGTGATAGGCCGCGCGGACGCTGTCCAGCCAGTCGCGCCAGCTCGTCCGCAGCAGGTGCTTGTCGTCCGACCCGTGGCCGGCCAACAGCGGCGCGTGGACGTCGAAGCCTTGGCGGTAGAGCCGCTTGGCGAGGAATTTCATCTCGCCCGGCGCGCCGGTCAGGCCGTGGATCAGCAGCACGCCTTTGCCGTTGCCCGCCCGCAGATGGAAGCTGAAGTCCTTCATGTCCGCCCCCCGGCGTCGATGCGATTGGCGCGCGCCAGGAAGCCGAGCGCGTGCGAGGTCCCGATCACGTGGACGCCCTTCGCACGCTGGTCGTCGACGATGGCGCGGCGCAGGGCCGGCAGACGGGTCCAGTGGACGGCGGGCCGGAAGTGGTGCTCGGCGTGGTGGCCGTTGTTGAACCAGATCAGGTTGTAGAGCGGCGCATAGGTCGAGACGCCCCAGGCGATCGGCTCGTCGGGATTGCCCCGATAGTGCTCATAATAGCCGTTCAGCTGCGAGAGGCAGTCGCCGAGATAATAGAACGGGACCAGGAACAGTACGGCCTTCCAGTTCAACACCGCCATGCCGACCACGAAGAGGGCCACGCAGGCGATCTCGATCCGGCCCCAGGTCGCGTCGAACGGTCGCCGGGCCTTCAGCGCGGTATGGATGCTGCCGCCGCCCTCGCGGAAGAAGCCCATGAAGACGTAGGACCAGACGTTCTCAGGCTCGCCGTCGCGGCCATGGCGATAGATCGACAGCCAGTCGCGGGTGGTCCCGTCGGCCCCGGGCCGGTCGCTGTTGCCCTCGTGATGGCGCAGGTGGACCCAGGTGTAGAAGGTCTGGGAAAAGCCGATCGCGAGGGATTCCAGCAGCGAGAAGGCGTAGTTCAGCGGCTTCCAGCGGAAGTAGGGCGTATGCAGGTGGTTGTGCGCCACCCCATTGATGTTCCAGCTGATCGCCAGCGCGTAGACACAGCCCAGGATCAGGTTCGCCCACCAGGGCCGGGTGTCGAAGGCGGCCACCAGCCAGATCACGAAGGCCAGGTGCGCGACGGCCGCGGCGACCGAGAGCGCGTCCCAGGGGGACCAGGCGAACAGGCCGCTGGCGCGGTGGGGCAGGCGGAAGTCGGCGACGCTCATGAGGCGAGCCCCGAGAACGCCACGCACAGCACACCGCCGGCGACCAGGGCCGCCCCCGCCATCTGGCGGCGGCCCAGCTGTTCGCCCAGGACCAGCATCCCGGCCAGCGGCGCCCCGACATAGGTGAGGGTCATGACCGGATAGGCGAGGCTGAGCGGCGCGCGCTGCAGCACGAAGATCCAGGCCACCGTCTCCATGGCCCAGATTGCGATGCCGGCCCAGACCAGCGGCTGGGTCAGGGCGTCGACCACTGGATTGCGGTCTGCGCCGGCGCGGTTGGAGCCGGCCTTGAAGCAGGTCTGCTGCACGCTTTCGGCCATCACGCAGAAGGCCAACAGGCCCAGCGCGGTGAGGGTCAGGTGGGCGGACGCTTCCATCACGCGGCCTCAGCGAAGAGGTCGAGCAGGCGAAGGTTCAGCGCCTCGTTGAGGGCGTCGGCGCTCGGGCCCGGCGCGCGCCAGGGCTGGTCCAGCAGGGCCTCGGCGCGCTTCAGCGCCGCGGCGATCAGGCCGCCGCCATAGGCCGGCCGCGACCAGTCGCCCACCACGTCCGCCCCGATCAGCCGGCGGTGGGCCAGGACGCCGTGCAGGATGGCGAACAACTCGTCGGCGCTCATCCGCCCCTGATCCCAGTTGGTGGCGGCGTCGGCCGGGCGCAGCACGTCCTTGTCGAGGGTCAGGTAGACCCGATCGGTGGTGATCTTGGCGAGCAGGAGGTCGACGAAGGCCTCGATGCCGATCGCCTCGATGGTCGGCCAGCTATGGCCGCCGACGCAGAGGCGCTCGCCGCCGTCCGGCGCGTGATAGGCGTAGAGGGCCAGGCGCTCCTCGGCCACCAGGCTGAGGTCGCCCTCGCGCACGCGGCCGCGGCCGACGTCACCGCTGCAGACGCCGAGCGTGATCACGCTCGCGACGCCTTCGGTGCGCGCCGCCGCGCCGACCCAGGAACCGCAGTGCAGGCCGTTGGCGTAGCGCACCCAGTCCGGATGGTTGTCGATGTGGACCACCGTCACCGGCGCCCCCGGAGAGGCCTCCAGGGCGCGGGCGATCAGGCCGGGGGTCACGTGGTGGAAATCGCCCGATCCGGCGAACACCAGGCGCGGGCCCGCCGAGGCCGGCAGGTTCTCACGCAGGCGCTGGCGCAGCCGCACGAGCGCCCGCGGCCCTCTCTCTTATACACACCTGACCCTGCCCACGACCCC
>CAMFHW010000229.1 GCA_945952175.1 uncultured Phenylobacterium sp.
GGACTACACCATGGCGCTGATCGCCCCGCCGGGCGGGGCGAAATAGGCCTGACGGCGAGGCATCGCCTCGCCGCCTAGCGGCCGCCTCAGAACGAATAGCTGACGGTCGCGCCGAAGGTTCGCGGCATGCCCGGGTGCTGGTAGTTCTCCTCCGTTGTCGGAATGTCGAGCCGGTAGGTATAGTAGAACTCGTCCAGCAGGTTCTTACCCCAGACCGAGGCGCCCCACCGGTGGTCGGCGGACTGGAAGTTCAGGCTGCCGTTCAGGAGGCCATAGGTTCTCTGGGACTGGGGCGCGTTGTTGAACACGTCGAAATACTGGCGCGAGGTGACGACCGCGTCGGCGTGCAGCGACACCTCGCCGGCGTTCAGCTCCGCCAGCGTCCAGTCGGCGCCAAGCGTCAGGCTGACATGCGGCGAGTTGGCGAGCTGGTGGCCGCGTAGGTTCTCACCTAGCAGCTCACCCTCCTGAATCTCCGAATGCAGCAGACCCAGGCCGGCGCGCAGGTTGAGCGCGGCGGTCGGCCGGGCGATGAGCTCCACCTCTCCACCGTAGACCTGGGCCTTCGGCACATTGACCAGCTTCTGCAGGGCGTTCTCGACGTCCAGGAACTGCATGTTCCGGTAGTCGTAGTAGAAGGCCGAGAGGTTCAGGATCACGCGGCGGTCGAGCAGCTGCAGCTTCGCGCCGGTCTCGACGTCGGTCAGGGTCTCCGGGCGGACCAGCGTCACCTCGGATGGGTCGAAGAAGCCCTGGGCGTTGAACGCGTTGCCGCGATAGCCGCGGCTGACGCTGACATAGTAGAGCTGTCCGCCGTCGCTCTTGTAGTCGAGGCCGAGCTTGCCGGAGACGTTGCTGCGGGTGAAGCGGTCAACCCCGTTGGCCGCGACGTCCGCCGGGGTGATCAGGGTGGCGAGCGCGTTTCCGGCCACATCCTGCATTTCCGAGCTGTAGCCGATCAACCGGCCCCGGTCGTGGGTGTAGCGCAGGCCGCCCCGCAGGGTGAGGTGGTCGCCCAAGGCATATTTGAGATCGGAATAGAGCGCGTAGCTCGTCTTCACCTGGCGGAAGCTGTTGGCGAACTTGCAGGCGATGAAGAAGTTGTCGAGGCAGTCCTGGGTGTTGATCGCGCCGTCGCCGTTGTAGTCGATGTCGGTGAAGAACGACATCGTCGTGCCGTTGCGGATGGTCTCGCGGCTGTAGTAGGCGCCGAGGATGAAGTTGAACGGCCCTGAGAAGTCGGAGGTCAGGCGCAGGTCCTGCGTCACCTGTCGCGCGCGGGCGTCATAGTCGATGTGCAGCGCCTGAAGCGGGCTGCCGTCAGTGTCGTCCGGGAAGAACGACTTGCCCCAGTCCCAGGAGGTGATCGAGGTCAGGGTCAGGTGGTCCGGCAACTGGATATTGCCGGTCAAGGATGCCGACCAGGTGCGTTGCAGGCGCTTGCCCACCTTGTCGTTCTGCACCTGGTATTTGCCGAGGCCGGCCGGGAAATAGCCGGGCATGCCGAAGGCGCCGTAAGTCGCCCCGCCGATGCCGAGGCTATCCGTGGGCTCAGCCTTCACGCCCGAGGTCTGTGGGTTCTCGAGGCTCGATGAGACCCGCAGGATGAACTCCGAATTGTCGGTCGGACGCGCCAGTATGCTCAGGCGCCCGGCATAGCTCGACAGCCCTGACAGCTTGGGCTTGCCGGGCAGGGCGTCGGTCAGCCAGCCGTCGGCGCGTTCCGCGGTGAAGGCGAAACGGGTGGCGAGCTTGTCGGAGAGCGCGAGGTTCGCCGCGCCCTGTGCCTGCCAGTGATTGTAGTTGCCGTAGCCGACGGTGATGTCGCCGCCGTTCTCGAACACAGGCTTCTTCGAGATGATGTTCACCGCCCCGCCGGTGGTGTTCTTGCCGTAGAGCGTGCCTTGCGGACCCCGCAGGACCTCGACCCGCTCCAGGTCGTACATGGCCGGGCCGAGCAGGGTCGACGCGCCCTTGTAGACCTCGTCGAAATAGGTCGCGACCGGCCCGTTCTGGTTGGCGCTGTAGTCGGTCATCGAGATGCCCCGCAGGGCGAACACCGGCTGGTCGTCGCCCGCGGGCGACTGCAAATGCAGCGACGGGGCGAAGCTCGCGATCTGGTCCAGGGTCGTGACCCGTTGGCGGGCCAGCTGCGCGCCGGAAAGCGCGGAGACCGCGACGGGCACCTGCTGCAGGTTTTCCGCCCGCTTCTGGGCGGTGATCACCACCTCTTCCACAGTCGGGGGGCCGGCGGCGGCATCGGGTGCGGCGACGGCGGCGCCCCATGCCGTGCTCGCGGCCAGCACCGTCGACGCCGCCAGGACCGATCTCAGCGGCCGTCGGCGACCAGCCTCACCCGCACGCACCACGTCACACGCCAAGCCCATGTCACCCCTCCGTTCGCTGTCCGTCGCGAATTAATTTCGTAACGGGTGTCATAAGAAAGAGGGTCGGTAAATAGCAAAACGGTCGTGATGAGAAATTTGTGACAGCGCGCCTTTGCCCCTTGCGCAGGCCCGGGCTTATGTCATCGTAACGATCGTTATTATAAATGGAGGGAACCGCCATGACCGGGCTGACGAGGCTCAGCGGGCGCACAGCCACGGCCGCCGAAGTGATCTCCGTGCTCGAGCGGGAGGGCGGGGTGATCATCGAGGCGTTTCTGTCGCCTGAGACACTCGCCGGTCTGCGCGAGGACCTCCTCCCACGCATGCAAAGTCAGGCCAAAGGCCGCGACAGCTTCTCGGGCCATCGCACGCGGCGGCTCTCGCGTCTCTTCGCCCATACCCGCCATATCGCGGACGTGGCGACCCATCCGCTCTATCTGCCGGTGGCCGAGCATTTCCTGTCGTGGACCCGCACGGCCTGGGTGGGCGACCGGCGGCTCGAACTGAAGCCGGACGTCAGGATCGGCGTCACCCAGGCGATCCAGATCGGCCCTGGCGAAACGGCCCAGCCCCTGCATCGCGACGACACCGCCTTCATGTGGCGCCATCCGACAAACGGGGCCGAAGGCCGCGTGCAGATCATCTGCGCCGTGTCCGACTTCACCGCGGAGAACGGCGGGACCCTGGTCATCCCCGGCAGCCACCTGTGGGACGACGACCGTCGGCCCGAGCTCTCCGAAGCGGTCGCGACAGCGATGCCCGCGGGATCGGCCCTGATCTTCCTGGGCTCCACGTTCCACGCCGGCGGCGCGAACACCACCGAGGGCGAATACCGCACCGCCGCGGGCCTGGCCCTGGACGCCTCCAACGTCCGCCAGGAAGAGAACATGTACCTGTCGCTGAGCTCCGACCTGGTCGCCAGCTATCCGGAACAGATCCAGCGGCTGCTGGGCTGGTCGGCGGGCGCCAACCACATGGGCTGGGTCGAGGTCGATGGCCAGATGGTCGACCCCATCCACCTGCTGGGCGACCCGGATGAGGGCCTGCTCACAGGGGTCGGGGCAGGGCGGCATTGAGCGGCGGTCGCACGCTGGAAGGAGTAGGTGAGGCGCCTCAGGCCACTGCGACGAGCCTGGCTACGGAGCGATCGGCGCTGCTCTGCGCCGGCCTGATCTGGTCGCTCGGCATCCTGATCGCCAACACGCTGCCCGTGGTCTTCGAGGTGCTGCGGACCGGATGGGGCCTTGATGAAGGTCAACTGGGCCGCCTGGGCGCAGCCTTCGTGCTGGGCGGCGGCGTAGCGACCGGCGGCGGTCCGTTCTGGGTGCGCCGAGTTGATCCGCGCTGGGCCAGCAGCCTGGGCCTCGTCGCGACGGCCGCAGGCCTCGCGGCCGTGATCGCCGTGCGGGACGCCGGCCTGTTGACCGCCGGATGGGGGCTGATCGGCCTCGCCAGCGGCGTGGCGGCCACGCCCTCCTTCGCCGCGCTCGGCGATACGGCGAATCCGACGCGGAACTACAGCCTGGCCCTGTTCGCCTCGACCCTGCTGGCGGCGGTCGTCTCGTTCGTGCTTCCGGCGTGGATGCTGCCATCCTTCGGTCCGCGGGGGGCGCTCGTCGCCCTGGCGCTCCTGTTCGCTTTCGCGACGCCCTGCGCCTTCGCCTTGGCAAGCGGGGGGCGGGAGGCGGGTGGCGCCTCCCTGGCCCAGACGCCCGTCCGCGCGGTCCCTTCCAGGCTGGCGGCTCCGGTCGTGGCGGCCCTGGCCGGCGCGTTGTTCACCGGCGTGTTCATGGGCGGGCCATATAACTTCGTCGGTTCGATCATCGCCGCCGATGGCATTGATGAGACGGCCACCGGCCTGTTCGTCGCCCTGGGTCTTGGCGGCTCGCTGGCCGCCTCCGTGCTGGCCTCGGTGCTCGGCGAGCGCGCCCGGCCTGTCGTGGCGATTGGCCTGGCGATCGCGCTGACCACCGCCACCTATCCCGCCCTGCTGGGTCATTCGGCGCTGCTGTTCGGCGCCGGATTCGCGCTGCACGGGATCTTCTCGACCCTCGGCTATGTCTGGTTCCTCGGGCTGGTCCGCGGGCTGGATCCCACGGACCGCATCTACGTCGCCTATCCGGCGCTCCAGTCCGTCGGCATCGCCGTGTGCACGGACCTGTCGGGCGCGATCCTGGCCCATGCCCCTCCGCCGGCGTTCTTCGCCTTGGCGGCCGGGCTGAATGCGATGGCGTGGCTGGTGCTCCTGCTCGCGGCCCGGATCGGCGCCGACCGCTATGCCCGCGCCCGCGCCAGCGCGTCATAGGCGTAGAAGGTGACCATCAGCAGGAAGGCCCAGGTCATCTCGGCCAGGAAGAAGAAGTTGAGGATGACGTTCTTCTCCTCGCCCGGGATCTTGTAGAAATCATAGATGGCGGCGATCGCCAGGCCGGCGGCAAGGCCGATGGTCAGGGTTATGGCGTTGACCGCCTTCCCCGTGCGCGCCAGGGCCAAGACGAGGTAGGCGCCGTAGAGCGTGAACAAGGTCCAGGTGGCCAGGTAGAAGTAGGGCAGCACCCCCTGCAGGGCTGGGACCGCGACCAGGACCAGCGCACCGGCGAAGCTGGCGGCGAATAGGCCGATGTCGGCGCGCACCGACGGCTTGAAGCCGTGGGTGACGGCCATCAGGCCCAGCACCCCGATCACGGGAATGCCGAACGCGCGGGAAAAGGCGTCGAAGAAGTGCGAGATCAGGAAGGCGGTCGGGGCGTTGCTGTAGAAGAAGAAGGCGGCGTTGGAGGCCGATACCCCGACGACCAGCCACTCGCCGGCCAGGAGGTAGTTGCCGCGTCGGAAGAACTTCGCGCCGTAGACGAAGGCGCTGAGCGCGAGGGTCAGGCTGGCGAAGATGAGGCCAAGCGTTCTGGCGTCCATCGGAAGGCTCCGGAGCTGAGGCGGATGAGCTATTTCGAGGCCGGCGCGAGGCCGGCGAGGTAGCTGGCCACCGCCGCCCGGTCGGCCGGGGCGAGGCCGGCGGCCAGGCGATACATGGTTCCAGTGGGCTCGGTCCGGGCCCCGCTGGCGAAGGCGTCGAGCTGGGCGGCGAGGTAGTCGCGGCCCTGGCCAGCCAGCCGCGGGAAGGCGCCCTGGCCCATCAGGGTCTCGCCGTGACAGGCGGCGCAGCCGTTCGCCACCACCAACTGACCGCCGCGGTCGCGCTGGCCGGGGTCGGGCGTGAAGGTGTCGTTGGCGGCGGGCCGCTGGCCCGCGAAATAGTCGGCCAGCTGGCGGACGTCCGCTGCGCTGAGGCTCCTGGCCAGCGAGCCCATGGTCGGATTGGCGCGGGTCCCGGCCGCGAACGCCTGAAGCTGCGCGGTCACATAGGCCGCCGGCTGCCCAGCCAGGCTGGGATAGGCCTGGTTGCGGGAATGGCCCTGCGGGCCATGGCAACCTGTGCAGGTGTCGCTCAGATGCGGCCACGCGCCGCCGTCGGCGCGGTAGGCACGCTCCGCCGCCGTCACGTGGTGCTGCAGCTTGTAGAGCCCCCAGGCGTCGGGCCCGAAGATCGCCGCGATGATCAGGAGGAGGGCCGCGAGCCCGATCCAGACGAACCGCTTCATCGCCGACCTCTCAAGCCTGACGCAGGGCGTTCAGCGCCTGCAGGGCGCTGCGGTGGCCGGCGCGGACGGCGCCGTCCATGTAGCCTGCCCAGATCTCGGCGGTCTCCGTGCCCGACCAGATCAGGTTTCCGCAAGGCGGGCGCAGCGCCGGCCCATGCGCGCTCCAGAATCCTGGCGGGATCGCCGAGACGCAGGTCAGGGTCCACGGATCGGCCCGGCCCCAATCGCGGTCGTGATAGGTGATGGGATGGCGCGCCTCTTCGCCCAGGGCTTGGGCATAGATCTGCGCCTGCTCACGTTTGGCCGCTTCCAGGTCGGAGGGCAGCATGGCGTTCATCACGAAGGCGTTGATCACCCCGATCCCGGGCTTGGTTCCGGCGTCTTCGGGCGAGTTGTCGTAGGCCCAGATCACCGGGCCGCCCATCTGGATGATGTGGCCGTTCAGGCCCTTGTCGCGCCAGAAGGGCCGTTCATAGACCATCGCCGTCTTGCGGGCGGGCGAATAGGCGGGCCAAGCCCGCTGCAGGGCCACCCGGCCGTCGGGGAGGGGCGGGGAAAAGGCGAGCTGCTGGCAGAGCGCCGGATGAATGGCGACGATCACGCGCCGGGCGCGCACCTCGCCCTGGTCGGTGTGGAGGGTGACGACCGGCTTGTCCCAACCCGTGATCCCGCGCACGGGGCAAGACAGGCGCACCCTGTCGCCTAGGGCCTTCGCCATCGCGAGGCTCAGCGCCTGGGATCCGCCGCTGATCCGCGTCTCCTGGGCGCTGTGTTTGATCGAATCCAGCTGGGCGTAGTCGCAGTCCGCCGAGTTGATCATCGACAGGAAGTGCAGGAATCCCATCTTGGCCGGAGCCGTCCCGCCCGTAAGCATGACGCTGGCGTCCCAGCCGGGCAGATCGTGGGGGTTGATCGGTCTT
>CAMFHW010000230.1 GCA_945952175.1 uncultured Phenylobacterium sp.
CGCCACCGCTCAGCGAGTCGCCGCCAGCGCCGCCCGTCAGGGTATCGGCGCCGTCGCCACCCGACAGGGTGTCATGGCCACCGCCAGCGATAAGCACGTCGTTACCCGCATCGCCGGACAGCGAAGCATCACCGGTCGTATGGCCCGTGTTGTTGATGGTGTCGTTGCCGTCACCACCCAGCAGCACGTCGTTGCCACCCGAGCCGCCCGTGATCGAGTCGTCGCCGGCGCCGCCGGAGAGCTTGTCGATGCCCGCGCCACCCAGAAGGGTGTCGGCGCCAGCGCCGCCATCGGCCGTGGACACATCGGTCGCCGCACCCGCCGACACGTCGATCGAGTCGTTGCCGTCACCACCGGTGATGGTCACCGAGCCGCCGCTGCTGACGATGGTGTCCGCGCCCGCGCCGCCGTCGATGGAGTCGTTGCCGCCACCACCAACGATGGAGTCGGCACCGTCACCACCTTGCAGCGTGTCCGCGCCAG
The DNA here is from genome assembly GCA_945952175.1 of uncultured Phenylobacterium sp. Lineage (GTDB taxonomy): Bacteria > Pseudomonadota > Alphaproteobacteria > Caulobacterales > Caulobacteraceae > Phenylobacterium. The sequence goes on from CAMFHW010000230.1 coordinate 484, forward strand.
CGCCACCGGTGATGGTGTCGTTGCCGAGGTCGCCGGAGACGAAATTCGCGCCACCGCCCGTGTTGATGACGTCGTTGCCTTGGCCGCCGAGCATGGTGTCATTGCCCGCGCCACCAACCAGCGTGTCATCGCCCAGGTTGCCGTGGATGTAGTTGTTGCCGCCGCCGACGCTGTCGTCGATGGAGTCGTTGCCTTGACCGCCCAGCAGGGTGTCGGCGCCCGAACCACCAACGATGGTGTCGTTGCCGGCGTTGCCCTGCAGGAAGTTGTTGCCGCCAGCCCCGTTCAGCGAGTCGTTGCCGTCGCCGCCCATGACGGTTTCAGCATCGGTGCTGCCGGTGAAGCTGTCGTCGCCAGCGCCCAGGTCGACGTTGTCGGCGCCGCCGGCGTTCGTCACGACGTCGTTGCCGTCGCCAGCCGAGACCGAGTCAGCGCCCGTGCCGCTTTCGATGGTGTCGTTGCCTTGACCACCGATGATCGTGTCAGCGCCCGCGCCACCGTTGATCGAGTCGTCACCCGTGCCGCCGTCGATGCTTTCCGCACCATTGCCACCGGTGATGGTGTCGGCGCCGGCGCCGCCCAGCAGGGTCGAGTTGCCCGTGCCGCCGACCAGGCTGTCGTTGCCGAGGTCGCCGCTGATGTAGTCAGCGCCGCCGCCGCTCACGACCGTGTCGTTGCCTTGGCCGCCGAGCAGCGATTCGTTGCCCGTGCCGCCAACGATGCTGTCGTTGCCGAGGTTGCCGTTGATGAAGTCGTTGCCGCCGCCGCTGACGATGGTGTCATCGCCCTGGCCACCATACAGCGTGTCGTTGCCCGAGCCGCCGATGACGGAGTCGTTGCCGCCATTGCCCTGGATCAGGTTGTTGCCGGCGCCGCCGATGAGCGTGTCATCGCCAGCGTTGCCGTACAGGCCGTCATTGCCGCTCGTGCCGGTGATGCTGTTGGGGTTGCCGTCGCCGACATAGAGCATCGAGCCGTCCGGAAGGACGATCTGACCGACCGTCTGGCCCAGGCCTTGGATCGCGGTGCTGAAGACAACGGTCTTCGCGCCGACGGTGATCAGGGTGGCGGCCGCGGTCATGTCCGGGAAAACGCCGGCGGCGCGGAACGCCACGCCGACCTGGGACGCGGACAGACCCGACGTGGTGAACGTCAGGGTGTCCGTGCTCGAGAACCCCGACGCCTGGGCGTCGGTGATGGTCTCGAAAGTATAGTTAGCCATGCTTCTCTCCAGTCTGTGTCACATGGACCCCCGAAACGCCTGGCCACCATTTCCACGAAACGGAGCGGTCCCAGCGGTCCTTATCCTTCGACATAACATGGTCGTGGCGAAGGTTAAACGAGCCCGAGGAAGACGTATCGGAACCGCCGAAAATGCGCAACTGCAAAAACGGCGGCAAAGCCCCGGCCCATCAGGGGATGATGCGGACTAGCAACGCCCCTGTTCAGCCGTCGCGCATCGCATCCCGGATCGTGTCGGTGAGGGGACTGATGATGTAGCTCAGGACCGTCTTCTTACCCGTCGCGATCATGGCCTGGGCGGGCATGCCGGGGGTCACCTTCGAGCCCTTCGGAAGCTTGGCGAGTTCCTTCGGCTCGATCTTCAGGTCGGCCCGGAAGAAGCCGGCGCCGGTCTTCGGGTCGTTGAGCTGGTCGGCGGAGACATTGGTCACGATCGCCTCCACCGCTGGCACCTTGCGATAGTTGAAGGCCGTCAGGCGGACCCGCGCCTTCATGCCCGGCCGGACATCGTCGATGTCCGTCGGCTTCAGGCGCACGGTGACGATGAGGGGCGCATTGGCCGGGACGATGCTCATCAGCGTTTCGCCCGAACCAACCACGCCACCGACAGTAAACTGCGTCAGATCAAGCACATAGCCATCCGCGGGCGAGCGCACCACCGTGTGGCTGAGCATCTGCTGGGCGGCGACCAGCTTCGGACCGACCTCGGCATAGGCGGCCTGCATCTGGCGCATGCCCTCCGCCGCCTGGCTGATCCGCTGCTCGTTCTGAGTGACGATCTGCAGCCGCGTCTCGCCCTTCTGCTCGTTGTAGCGGGTGAGGTCCGAGATCAGCTGGCCCTTGCGGCCGGCCAGGTCCGCCAGCGAGCGCTGGTAGCGCAGGATCAGGGTCTTGGGCGCATAGCCCTTCTCATAGAGCGTCTGGTAGCCCGCCAGCTCCTGCTTGGTCAGGTCGATGCTCTGGTCGATGGCCTCGATCTGCGCCTTGGTGCCGGCGAGCTGGGCGTCGACCTGCTGCACCCGCTGGTTCAGCACGTCGTTCTGGCTCTCGAAGAACTGCAGGCGGCTGGTGAACAGGAATTGCTGGTCGCGGATCATGCCCGCGACCCGCGGATCATTGATTCGCCCAGTCAGGTCGGCCGGGAAATCGACGGTCCGCTTGCCGGTCGATTCGGCCGCGAAACGGGCGATCTGAGCCTCCAGCGCATCGTACTGATTCTGCAGCACGTCGACCGCGGCCTTGGGCTGGACGTCGTCCATCACCATCAGCACCTGGCCGTTCGAGACGTGCTGGCCTTCGCGCACGGCGATCTGCCGCACGGTGCCGCCCTCGAGGTGGCGGATGGTCTTGCGGTTGGCCTCGACGCGCACGAGGCCGGGCGCGATCACCGCGCCGGTGAGCGGCGAGACGGCGGCCCAGAGCAGCCCCCCGACCACGAAGACGCCGACGATCCAGGAGCCCACCACCATGGGCTGGCGAAGACGCCGCTCGACCTCCGGATCCAGCGCCTGGTCGCCCGCCTTGAAGGACGGCGTGACGTAGGGTTTCGGCGGCTTGAAGTCGATCTTCATCGGGTTGAGGTCGAGTTTCATCAGCCGGCCTCCACCGCGCGCAGGGTCGGTCCGGACGCGAACCTCGCCATGACCTGATCCCGCGGACCGAACAGCTCCATGCGGCCGTCGCGCATGACCAGCATCTTGTCCGCCGACCGGAAGATCGAAGGCTTGTGCGAGACGACGACGATCGTCGCGCCGCCCGCCTTCAGCGATTCCAAGGCCTGCATGAGCGCCTCTTCGCCTTCGGCGTCGAGGCTGGCGTTCGGCTCGTCCAGCACGATCAGCTTGGTCTTGCCCAGCAGGGCGCGCGCCAGGCCGACCCGTTGGCGCTGGCCGGCCGACAGGACGTGGCCCGTCTCGCCCAGGTCGGTGTCGTAACCGTTCGGCAGGCGCAGGATAAGCTGGTGCACGCCGGCCACCTGCGCCGCCCACACGACCTCGGAATCATCCACGTCGTCGCGGAACCGGGCGATGTTGTCGCGGATGGTGCCGGCGAACAGTTCAGTGTCCTGCGGCAGGTATCCGACGTTCTTGCCGAAATCCGTGCGGTCCCAAGTATAGACGTCGGCCCCGTCCAGCCGGATCGTGCCGTTCGTCACGGGCGTGATCCCGACGATCAGCCGCGACAGGGTCGACTTGCCGGCGCCCGACGGGCCGATGATGCCGAGCATCTCACCAGGTTCGATCCGGAAGTTGATGCCCTGCAGGACATAGCGCTGGGCGCCAGGCGGGGCGAAGTTGACCCCTTCCACCGACAGCTGGCCCGTCGCGGCCGGCAGCGACATCTGATCCTTCTCGGGCTGGTAGCCGGCCAACAGCGCCATCAGGCGATCGAAGGCGCGGGTGCCGCTCATCAGCGGGTCCCAGGAGCCGACCAGGCGATCGATCGGCTGCAGGGCCCGGGCGCCCAGGATCATGTTGGCGAAGAGCAGGCCCGAGTGGATCTTGCCCTTGATCACCAGGTAGGCGCCGATCGCGATGATCAGCACCTGGATCACTTGGCGGGCGAACTTGGACAGGTTGGACAGATAGCTCGCCCGCTCGCTCGCGACCGAGCTCGCGCCCATGGTCGTGGCGCGGAAGGTGGCCCAGCGGCCGCCGAGGGATTCGACCATGCCCATGGCCCGCACCGCCTCGGTGTTGCGCAGGGCGGCGTCGGTGAAGCCGTAGCTCTTCAGGGCCGCGTCGTTGGCGTCCTTCAGAAGCGGACGGGTCGAGCGGTCCTGCAGGACCGCGATGCCGAACAGCACCCCGGCGCCGAGGATCGTCACAGCACCGACCAACGGATCGATCAGGAAGAGCACGCCCATGAAGACCGGCATCCAGGGCAGGTCGAACACCACACCGAAGGCGGGGCCGGTGAGCATCTGGCGGAAGGTGTCGAGGTCGCGCATGGCCTGGGATCGCGCCTGCGGAGCGCCCCGCACGTTGTTCCCGAACATGGCCGCGAACAGGTGGCCCGAGACCCGCTGATCGAGCACGACGCCGAAGTTGATCAGCACCTTGGCGCGGTAGTGGTCGATGATGCTGGACATGGCGAATGCGCCCAGCACGCCGAACGTGATGACAAGCAGGGTCGGCACGCTCGCGCTCGTCATCACCCCGCCGTAGATGTGGAAGGTGTAGAGCGGCAAGGCCATGTACAGCAGGTTCGAGACCAGGCTGAACGCCGCCGCGAAGGCGAGCGGCCCATAGCCCTCCTTCACCGCGCGGGTGAGCGGATTGTCCGGCTGGTTCGCCAGCGGATTGTAAATCTTCATGCGCGGTGCGCGGTCCTGTTGAGGCCCAAGGGCGATGTGTCGGACGCTGTCGTCCGGATCAGGCAGACCTGTTGATGCGCGGCCTTTTCGGGGGAGTTCGCCCCGATCCGGACCGCCGAAAACCCGCGAGCAATGCTTGCACCCGGTGGGGATGTCAATGCGCTGCCGCGGCGCTGCGGCGACGACGCGCGGTTCGCGTGGCGCGCGAAACACGGCTTGCGCCTTGCAGCCCCTGGCGCGCGGCTTAGAAGCGGAACCGGCGCGTCTTTGCGCCGGGAGAGGTCCGCCGTGTCGAGGGTCGCGATCATCGGGAGCTGCATAACGCGCGACTTGTGGCCAATCCTTGGCCTTGAGGTTTCAAACCTGCTCTATGTTTCGCGTACATCTCTGGCCAGCCTGTTCGCGGCCCCGATCGGTCCGGTCGAAACCGGCGAGGCGCCGCCGGCGGCCCTGCGTCCAGGCCAGCACCGGGCCTTGGTCGCCGACCTGACCAAGACGGCGCTGGCCGCCCTGGTCGATCATCGCCCGAGCCACATCATCTTCGACTTCATCGACGAGCGGTTCGATCTGCTCGCCGCCGGCCCAGGCCTGGCGACCCACAGCTGGGAACTGGAGGCCTCCGGCTATCTGGCTCAACCCGTCCTGGCCGCGCGACGTTCCATTCCGCGGCTGTCGCCGGCCTGCGACCTCCTGTGGCGCGACGGGCTCGAGGAGCTGGCGGCGTTCGTCGGGGCGACGCCGCTGCGGGAGGCCCGGCTGGTGCTGCACGAGGCCCAGTGGGCCACGGGCCATCGCACCGCTGGCGGCGGGCGGGCGCGGTTCCCCGACGCGATCACCCTGATGGAGGCGCGGACCGCCAGCCTGGCCGCGCATAACGCTCTGCTCGCCCGCTACCAGGCCGCGTTCCTGACGCGATTCCCGCAGGCCGCGGCCGTCGCCGCCCCGCGCCAGCGAATCGCCGACGCCGGCCACCGATGGGGTCTCAGCCCCTTCCACTATGTCGACGACTACTATCGGGAGATCTGGCGGCGACTCGCCGCCCTGGGCGTCTGATCAGCCGGCGCGACCGGCCCAATGCTCCAGCGGGGTGACCGCGCCGGACGCCAGCTCCGGATGGGCGGCGAGGTAGGCGCTGGGATGAAAGCCAGGCGAGGGCTCCGCGGCGGACCAGGCGCCGCCGGCCAGATAGTCGGAGAGCGGATCGAGCCGCTTCGAGCGCGCCGCGCCGCGCGTGGTCGCGTAGTGGTGCGAGCCGAACCAGGGGCCCGGGTCCTGGAACTGGTCGATGGCGTGCTCGGCGAAATGGCTGAGCGGCTCGAAGCCGGCGGCGTCGGGATAGCGCTCGAGATACCAGGCCGGTTCGAACAGCGGATGCGGCTTGAGGCCCCGCCGCCAGCCGCCGTCCAGATAGTGCAGCAGCGGATTGGCCTCGCGTTCGCCGCCCGGCAGCTGGGCGCGATAATAGGCCGGACGGAACAGGCGATGCGGGCTGAGGTTCGCCGCGGCGCCGACGCGCAGATAGTGCTCGACCGGCGCCTCGGGGCCGCCGGCGAGCTCGCGGACCTGGGACAGGTACCAGGCGGTGTCGAACAGCGGGTGGGGATCAAGCCCTTCCGCCGCGCCGATCCGCAGATAGTGGACCAGGGGCGAGAGCCCGGTCCGCGCCAGGGCCTCCGCGTTGCGGCGGCGATAGAAGCCGCCGTCGAACAGCGGATGGGGCGACCGGCCCTCGGCCCCGCCGCTCAGGAGGTAGTGGACGAGGCCGCCGGAGCGCACATCGGGATAGGTGCGGCGATAGTGGTCGGCGTCGAAGAGGCTCGTACCGCCAACGCCGGAACGCGCCAGCACCAGGGCCTGGCC
>CAMFHW010000231.1 GCA_945952175.1 uncultured Phenylobacterium sp.
GCACCGACCAGGGCGCCAAGACCGTGGTCATCGGCGCCGACGGCAAGGCGCACAAGTCCTTCATGGGCCTGCCCTGCCAGGATTGCCTGGCCATGACCATGGCCGCCACCACGGCCCCCGACCTCGCCGTCCAGCACGTGGCCTACGCCGCCCAGCGCGTGGTCCACGCCTATGCCGCCGAGCGCGCCGTCAAGCTCGCCCGCGCCCCGCCGCGCCCGCCCGGCCAGGGACCGCCCGCCGAAACCGCCTGACCCATCGCCGCGCGCGAGGCCCGCCCTCGCGCGCTGTCCGTCATGCCGTTTCGGATTCCCCAGTCATGCCTTCCCCTCCGCGCGCGCGCCTGCGCGCCTTGATCGCGCTGCCCCTCCTGGCCCTGCCGGCCACCGCCCACGCCGCCGACGATGACGGCGCCACCGTCTCCGGCCTCACCATCACCGGCCGCGCCGCCGAGGCCGACCAGCCGCTCAGCGCGGTGCGCACCGACGCCCAGGACATCGCCCGCCAGGTCAACGCCGTGACCGTCGAGGACACGCTCAAATACCTGCCGAACATCTTCGTGCGCCGCCGCCACATCGGCGACACCCAGGCGCCGATCACCACCCGCACCTCCGGCGTCGGCTCCAGCGCGCGGTCGCTGATCTATGCCGACGGCGTCCTGCTCTCGGCCCTGATCGGCAACAACAACTCCACCGCCTCGCCGCGCTGGGGCATGGTCGCGCCGGAGGAGGTCGAGGCCGTCCAGGTGCTCTACGGCCCGTTCTCCGCCGCCTATGCCGGCAACTCGATCGGCGCCGTCGTCAACATCGCCACCCGCACGCCCGACCACTTCGAGGCCACGGCCAAGGTCCTCGGCTCGCTGCAGGCCTTCAAGTACGACGGAACCGACGCCGACTATGGGACCTATTCGACGGCCGTGGGCCTGGCCAATCGCGTGGGGCCGCTCGCCTGGCGGCTCAGCTTCAACCGCACCGAAAGCCAGGGCCAGCCCCTGGCCTTCGCCACCGCCGCGCGGCCCGCGGCGACCTCCGCGGCCGGAACGCCTGTCACCGGCGCCTATGCCGACATCAACCGCACCGGCCAGCCGATCGTCGTCCTCGGCGCCGGCGGCCTCGAGCGGCAGGCCCAGGAGAACGCCAAGCTGCGCCTGGTCTACCAGGCCACGCCCGATCTCAGCCTCAGCTACATGGCCGGCTATTTCGGCAACAACACCCGTGCGCGCTCCGACTCCTGGCTGCGCGACGCCTCCGGCGCGACCGTCTGGTCCGGGCCGGTGAACATCGACGGCCGCGCCTACAACCTGGTCGCCTCGACCTTCTCCAGCGGGACCTACCGCCTTCTGGAGCGCCACTGGATGCAGGCGCTCGGCTTCGACCTCAAGGGCCCGGCGGGCTGGGCCTTCACCGGCACGGCCAGCGTCTACGACTACGCGACCGATGAACAGCGCGCGCCCACCGTCGCCCTGCCCGCCGCCCGCGGCGGCGGCGCGGGGACCATCACCGACATGTCCGGCGCCGGCTGGCGCACCTTCGACCTCGCGGGGCGCGGCCCCGCCGACGGCGCCCACGCCTTCGCGCTCGGCGCGCACTTCGACCGCTACGCCCTGGGCTCGGACAAATACAACACCACGGACTGGCTCTCCGGCCCGCGCGGCGCCCTGGCCTCGGCCTCCCACGGCCGCACCGAGACCACCGCATTGTGGGCCGAGGACCGCATCCGCCTGGCCGAGCCGCTCGACCTCACCCTCGGCGCCCGCTGGGAGCGCTGGCGCGCCTTCGACGGCCTGAACTATTCGCTCAGTCCCGCCCTGCTGGTGAGCCAGCCGCGCCTCGACGCCGAGAAGGTCTCGCCCAAGCTCGCCCTCACCTGGCGCGCCGCCCCGAACTGGACGCTCTCGGCCCGCGCCGGCCTCGCCTACCGTTTCCCGACCGTGGCCGAGCTCTATCAGGCCGTCACCACGGGGACGACGCTTTCGGTCCCCAACCCGAACCTCAAGCCCGAACGCGCCATCTCCACCGAGCTCTCCGCCCAGCGCAGCTTCTCGGCCGGCTACGTCCGCGCCACCGTCTTCACCGAAGGCCTGCGCGACGCCCTGATCTCCCAGACCGCCCCCGTCGCGCCCGGCTCCGCGACCCTGGCCAACTACGTCCAGAACGTCGGCGCCACCCGCGCCCACGGCGCCGAGCTGGTGGCCGAGGCCCGCGACCTCGGGATCGCCGGCTTCGACCTCCAGGGCTCGGTCACCTATGTGGACGCCCAGATCCGCAAGGACGCCCCCTTGCCCGCCGCGGTCGGCAAGGACCTGCCCCAGGTCCCACGCTGGCGGGCGACCCTGGTCGCCACCTGGCGCGCCAACGACCGCCTGACCCTGACCGGCGCCGCCCGCTATTCCGACCGCGTCTTCGGGACGATCGACAATTCCGACATCGTCTCGCACACCTATCAGGGCTTCGACGGCTACCTGGTCTTCGACGCCCGCGCTTCTTACCGCATCGACGAGCATTGGAGCGCCGCCCTCGGCGTCGATAACCTCGGCGCGCGGGACTACTTCCTCTTCCATCCCTTCCCGCAGCGTTCGGTCCTGGCCGAGCTGCGCTACGCCTATTGAGGCCGGCCATGCGCAAGACCCTTCCCCTGATCCTGGCCGCCATGACCTTCGCGGGCCCCGCCGCGGCCCACATCTCCGCCGACCCGGGCAAGGCCGCTACGGGCGCCTACCAGGTGACCCTCTTCCGCGGCTGCCACGGCTGCGGCAAGGCCGCCACCACCGGCCTGCGGATCGAACTGCCGCCGGAACTGGCCTCGGCCCGCCCCCAGCCCAAGCCCGGCTGGAGCCTGAAGCTCGAGCGCGACGGCGACCGCGTCGTCGCCATCGCCTGGACCGGCGAACTCCCCGACGAGCAGTTCGACGACTTCGCCATCCTGGCCAAGCTTCCCGCCGCGCCCGGCCCGCTCTATTTCCCTGCCGTGCAGACCTGCGGATCGGAGCAGCAGCAGTGGACCGGCATCCCCGATCCCGGCGAGACCGGCCTATCTCATCCCGCCCCCGTTCTCATGGTCACGCCCGCCGATCCGGCGGCCGAGACCCATCATCATTGAGGTATCCCATGCGCCGCTTCCTGATCGCCGCCGCCGCGGCCCTGGCCTTCGCGACGACGGTCGAGGCCGCCACCTACCGCCTGGGCGGCATCGAGGTCGTCCAGCCGTGGAGCCGCCCGGCCGCCGCCGGGACCAACGGCGCCGGCTTCTTCACCGTCACCAACAAGGGCAAGGCCGCCGACACCCTGAAGGCGGTCGAGACCTCCGCCGCCAGGAAGGTCGAGATGCACAAGACCTCCATGGCCAATGGCGTCATGTCCATGCAGCGCCTGGACGCCGGCCTGACCCTGAAGCCCGGCGAGTCGGTCACCTTCGCGCCCGGCGGCTATCACCTGATGCTGATCGGCCTCGCCAAGGCGACCAAGGCCGGCGACGTCATCCCCGCCACCCTGGTCTTCGCCTCGGGCGCCCGCCTGAAGGTCGAGTTCCCGGTCGGCTCCGGCCCCAGCGCCATGCCCGGCATGGACATGGACCACATGAAGCACTGATCAAAAGATCAGCTTGCGGATCGTGAGCTTCACCGAACGGCCGACCGGATCCAGCAGGTCGGGCTGGTAGCTGATCGGGGTGACGCCCGCCGGGGTCTTCACGGTCTGGCGCTCGTCGAACAGGTTGTTGATCGAAAGCGTCGCCCGCGCGCCCCGCAGCCAGCGATGGTTACGGGCATAGGGCTGCAGGCCGAGGTCGGCGAACAGCCGCAGGTTCACCGTGGTCATGTCCGAAAAGTCGAGCTCGTCGCCACCGGCCCCGCCGACCACCTTGGTGGCGCTCTTCCAGTTGGCGTTCATCGCCACGCCAAGGCCACCGCGCGTGTAGTTGGCCTGCAGGTCGACCTGGTTGCGCGGCGAGCCGCCGCCCGAGCCCAGGGCCGCGCCGTCCAGCAGGTCGAGCTTGGGCAGGCCCGGCCGGATGGTCACCTCATCCTGGAAGGCGATGGTGTGGTAGAGGCCGACCTGAAAGACGCCGCTGCGCGGGCCGCCGCCGAAGCCGCCGAAGCCGCCCCGGCCACCGCCGGGACCCCCGCCACCGGGGCCACCCGGGCCGCCGCTCGGCCCCGCGATGAAGAAACCACGATCCCCGCCGCCCGGAGGCGGCGGCGGGGGCGCCCCGTCCGGTGGCGGGCCGTCGAACAGGACCGGGCCGTTCGGCGCACCCGCGCCCGGCTTGTCGCCCTTGCCCTGCTGCTTCTGCTGTTGCTGCTGCTTCTCGCGCGCCGCCCGCTCCTGCTCGAAGCGCTGGCGGAAGGCGGCGATCTGGGCCGGAGTCGGCTGCGGGCCCACCGGCCGCGAATAGGTGAAGCCCCAGCGCAGCTCCTGGCGGTCGTGCTCGGCGAAGTTCACCGGCCGGGTGTCGATCTGGGTCAGATTGCCCGCCGCGTCGCGGATGAAGCGATCGGGGAACGCCGCCTCCACCTGGGTCGAGGCCGAGGGGAAGGCCACGATCGCGTCGTGGATCCGGGTCGCCACATAATCGGCCTGGAAGGTCAGGTTGACCTTGTCCCAGGGCTTGTAGGTGATCCCCAGCTTGGCGGTGTCGCGCCGGCCGGAGTCCAGATCCCGGTTGCCGCCCCCGATCTGGGTCACCTCGACCGTCTCGCCGCGGCTGAGGTCGAAGGTCCGCACGCCGGGCGTCACCGTCACCGGGTCGCCGAGCTGGTTGATGGTCGGGGCGAGGTCCGTGCGGCTGTAGGCGGCCAGGATCCGCACCGGCTTCACCGGCGTCCAGTTCAGGCCGCCGCCCACCGTATGCAGGCTGCCGAAGTCCGAGAGCTGCTGCAGGCCGAGGTTCATATTGGCCGACAGCTTGCCGATCGCCTTGCCCGGTCCCTCGCCCGCCCGCGTCAGCGGCAGGTCGACGCTGGTGCGCAGTTCGCCGATGCTGCGGTCGAGCTCGGTTCCGGTGCTCACCCCGCCGCGCAGCGAGCTCGAATCGAAGTCGAGCGCCGTCGCCCGCGCCGTCAGGGTCGCGCTGACCTGGCCGGCCGGCACGCGCCACAGGGCCTTGTTCAGCACGATGTCGGCCAGGCCCGTGGTCGTGGCCGAGCGGGTCTGGTCGAGGCTGGGCAGGCCGCCCAGCACGCGGTCGGTGGAGGAATGGGCGACGTCGCGCTCGGCCGATCCCGTCACCGACCATTGCCAGCCGGCGAAGGCGCCGTTGCCGGAGCCGGCCAGGCGCGCGTCCTCGTCGCGCGAGCGCCGGGTCAGGGCCTCCGGGCCCAGGGGCGACAGGCCGAGCCGCGATTTGCTGGCGGTGTCCTCGAAGGTCCCGTTCACGCTGGCCGAGACGCCGTTGTCGAAGGGCCGGGCATAGACGGCGTTCACCACCGTGTCCGTCGAGTCCGGCTGCAGGCTGCGATAGGGCCCGTCACCGCCGGCGATGTCGCGGTCGCTTTCCAGGATCGGCGAGGTCTGGGAGGCCTTGGCGTCGACCATCATCCGCCGGCCCTGCAGGATGTGCAGCACCGCGCCGTGCCCCGCCACCGTCTCGCCGCCGCCGGCCTGGGTGGGCGTCGAGGCCTGGGCCTCCACCAGGGTCGCGCGGAAGCGCTGGCGCAGGACGATGTTCACCACCTTCTGCTCGGCCGGATAGCCGTATTTCAGCGAGACCTCCTCGGGCAGGATGTCCACCCGCGCGATCGCCTCGGTCGGCAGGTCGCGGATCTCGGCGAAACCCGACACGCGCCCGCCGTTCAGCAGCACCACGGGCCGCCCGTCGCCCTGGCCGCTGGTCAGCTGCGGGGCAAGCGCGGTCAGCAGTTCGCTGATGTCGGCCGCCCCGTAGGCGCGGATCTCGCGCGGCGACAGCACCACCTCCGGCGTGATGTCGCCGATCACCGAGCCCGGCGGATTGCGGGTCCCCTCGACCACCAGCCCGTCCACTTCGGTCTCGGCGTCCGGGTCGGCCTGCGGCTTGGCGGGGCGCGCGTCCTCCGCCAGGGCGGGGCCTGCCGCGAGCGCGATCAGGGCGACGCCGGCCAGCAAACGCAGAGCCGATCGGAGGGCAGGGCGGGAGGCAGGCGAACTCAAGCGTCGGATCCAGGCTAGGGTATGGAATGGGAAGGCTGGCGCGCCATAGAGCCCGCCGTTCCTGAACACAGGATGAGCGTGTTCTAGGCGCCGAATGCTGCGCCAGGATTGCAATTGTTACGGGGGGCGTATTACGGGTTTGAAGGAATCCGACGGCTTTCTGGCGCCGGGGCGCCCAGCCCCTCGACCACGAGGCGGACGATCCGGCGGATCTCCTGCGGGTCGAACGGGCCGCCCGCCAGGACGCTCAGCATGGCCTGGCCGTAGACGCCCAGCAGCACCAGCGCCATGAAGCCCGCGTCCTCGTCCGCGCGGATCACGCCCTGCCTCTGGCCGAGCGCCAGGACATCGCGGACCACGCCTTGGAACGAGGGCCGGTCCGGCGGCGGCTCGGGCCGGGGGCGCTCCGCCGACGACAGCGCCAGCCGCGCCAGGGCCGGGTTGGCCAGGCACCAGCCGGCGCTGTCCAGCAGCACCTTTTCCAGCACGTCCAGGGCCGGTTCGCCGGCCGCGATCCGCGCCTGGTAGAGCGGCGCGGGCTCCGCCTCGATCCGCGCGATGAGCTGGCGGGCGATCTCCTCCTTCGAGCCGAACAGGTTGTAGGCCGTCTTGCGGGTCAGGCCGGCGCGGACGGCGATCGCCTCGACGCCGGTCTCGGCGAAGCCCAGCTCGCGGAAGGCGCCCTCGGCGGCGTCGAGGATCAGCTTGCGGGAGCGGTCGGTCCGGTTCGGCCTTGCCATAAGTACACGCTAGTATAAATATACATC
>CAMFHW010000232.1 GCA_945952175.1 uncultured Phenylobacterium sp.
CGAGATTGCCTCTTGTCTCGTGGGCTCGGAGATGTGTATAAGAGACAGGGCGCCGACAGCCCGACCCCGCCGCCCATGGTGATCCCGTCCATCATCGCGACCACGGGCTTCGGATAGACGAACAGCAGATGGTTCAGCTGGTACTCGGTGAAGAAGAACTCGCGCGCCGCCGCCCCGTCGGCCGCCCCGCTCTCCGCCAGCATGCGGATGTCGCCGCCGGCGCAGAAGCCGCGCTCGCCGGAATGGTCCAGCAGCACCAGCTCCACCGCCGGATCGCTCTTCCAGGCCAGCAGGGCCTCGGTGATCAGCCGGCACATATTGGTGGTCAGCGCATGCAGCGCCTGAGGCCGGTTCAGCGTCAGCCGCCCGACCTTGCCCTCGATGCGGACCAGGACCTCGTCGCTCATTGCCGCAGCATCTCCCGCGCGGTGATCACGCGCATGATCTCGTTGGTGCCTTCCAGGATCTGGTGGACCCGCAGGTCGCGCACGATCCGCTCCAGCGGATAGTCGCGCAGATAGCCGTAGCCGCCGTGGAGCTGCAGCGCCTGGTTGGCGACCTCGAACCCGGCGTCGGTCGCGAACCGCTTGGCCATGGCGCAGTACTGGGTGGCTTTCGGATCGCGGTTGTCGAGCGCATTGGCCGCGCGGCGCACCATCAGGCGGGCGGCGTCGAGCTCGGTGGCCATGTCCGCCAGCCGCCATTGCAGGCCCTGGAATTCCTTCAACGCCTGGCCGAACTGCTTGCGGGTCTCCAGATGCGTCTTGGCGGCGTCCAGCGCGCACTGCGCCCCGCCCAGCGAGCAGGACGCGATATTGATCCGCCCGCCGTCCAGGCCCGCCATGGCGAAGCGGAAGCCGTCGCCCTCGGCGCCGATCCGGTTGACCTCGGGCACGCGGACATTGTCGAGATTGACCTGGGCGGTCGGCTGCGAATTCCACCCCATCTTCCGCTCGTTGGCCCCGAACGAGACGCCGTCCCAGGCCCTCTCGATCACGAAGGCCGAGACGCCTTTCGCGCCCGGTCCGCCGGACCGCGCCATCAGGACATAGATGTCCGACACGCCCGCGCCCGAGATGAAGGCCTTGGAGCCGTTCAGGACATAGTGGTCGCCGTCCTTCTTCGCCGTGGTCACGAGCGCCGCCGCGTCCGACCCCGACCCCGGCTCGGTGAGGCAGTAGCTGGCGATCAGTTCCATCGTGGTCAGGCGCGGCAGGTAGCGCTGGCGCAGGTCCTCGGACCCGAACCGGTCGATCATCCACGAGGCCATGTTGTGGATCGACAGGAAGGCGGCAGTGGACACGTCGCCCTGGGAGAGCTGCTCGAACACGATCGAGGCGTCGAGCCGGCCCAGGGCCGAGCCGCCCACGTCCTCGCGCACATAGAGCCCGGCGAATCCCAGTTCCGCGGCCTTGCGCATCACCTCGACCGGAAAATGCTTTTCCTCATCCCAGCGGGCCGAATGGGGCGCCAGTTCCTCGGCGGCGAACACCCGCGCGGCGTCCTCGATCGCGCGCTGGTCGTCGGTCAGGTTGAAATCCATAGGAACCTCGAAAACGGGGGACCTCGAAGCGGTTCGCCAGAGGGACTCGCTCCGCCCACGCAAGCTGTCAACGCCTCCGCGGTCTTGCATCCGGCGCACCTATGGGTCACTTCCCCCGACATGAGCCCCGCCCCGCTTGCCGCCTACCCCGCCCTGCGCCTGCGCCGCCTGCGCCAGGCCGACTGGATCCGCCGCCTCGTGCGCGAGACGGTCCTGACCCCCGCCGACCTGATCTGGTCGATGGTGGTCCACGAGGGCGAAGGCCAGGTTCCGGTCGCCTCGATGCCGGGGGTCAGCCGGCTGTCGGTCGCCGAATGCGCCAAGGCCGCGGTCGAGGCCCGCAAGCTGGGCATCCCGGCCATCGCCGTCTTCCCGCACATCGACGGCGCCAAGAAGGACGCCGCCGGCACGCTGGCCCTCGATCCCAATGGCGTGGTCGCCCGCGCGGTCAAGGCCATGAAGGACGCAGCCCCCGAGGTCGGCATCATGTGCGACGTGGCGCTCGACCCTTTCACCGATCACGGCCACGACGGGGTGATCGAGAATGGCCGCATTCTCAACGACCCCACCATCGAGAAGCTGGTCGCCCAGGGCCTGATGCAGGCTGAGGCCGGCGCCGACATCCTGGCCCCGTCGGACATGATGGACGGCCGCTGCGGCGCGCTGCGCCAGGCCCTTGAAAAGGCGGGCCATCAGGACGTGATGATCATGTCCTACGCCGCCAAGTACGCCTCGGCCTTCTACGGCCCCTATCGCGAGGCGATCGGCTCCGGGAAGCTCGGCACGGGCTCGGTCGACAATCCTGGCGACAAGAAGACCTACCAGATGGACAACGCCAATTCCGACGAGGCCCTGCGCGAGGTGGCGCTGGACATCGCCGAAGGCGCCGACATGGTCATGGTCAAGCCGGGCATGCCCTATCTCGACATCGTCCAGCGCGTGGTCGAGGCCTTCCGCATGCCCACCTTCGCCTTCCAGGTCTCCGGCGAGTACGCGATGATCAAGGCGGCCACAGGAAACGGCTGGCTGGACGAGGATCGCGCCATCATGGAGAGCCTGGGCGCCTTCAAGCGGGCCGGCGCGGCCGGCGTGATCACCTATTTCGCTCCCGTGGCCGCGCGGATGCTGGGCGCCTAGCCGTCCGAGATGAAATAGGCGCTCTCGCCCCCGTGAGTCGGAAGCTGGATGCGGCCGGAATAGGCGAAGCCGATCTTCTCCAGCACACGCTGCGAGGCGGCGTTCTCCGGCGTGGTGATCGCCACGATCCGTCCCAGGCCCAGCGCCTTGCGCCCGTGGTCCACCGCCGCCCGCGCCGCCTCGGTGGCGTAGCCGCGCCCCTCGGTGCGCGCCAGAAAGGCGTAGCCGACGTCCGGGTCCTCCAGCACGTCGCGCTGCAGCAGGCCGCAGAGGCCGACCGGCTCGCCGGAGGCCTTGTCCACGACCCGCCACAGACCGAAGCCATGGGCGGCGTAGCTCGCCTGCGGCCCCTTCTCGATATAGCCCCGCGCCGTGGCGAGATCGATGACGCCGCGGTCGCCGATGTTCTCCAGGAAACCGGGCTCGTTCAGCAGCTCGAAGATGAAGAGCTCGTCGCGATCGACGGCCAGTTCGTCGAGGACCAGGCGCTCGGTCTCGACGATCATTCCGGGCGCTCCAGGCGCGCCACCAGGCTGGACGTGTCCCAGCGCCGCCCGCCCAGGCCCTGCACCTCGGCATAGAAGCCGTCGACCATGGCGGTCATGTCGAGCCTGGCGCCGTTCGACGCCGCCTCGTCCAGCACCAGGCCCAGGTCCTTGCGCATCCAGTCGACGGCGAAGCCGAAGTCGAACCTGCCCTCGGTCATGGTCTTCCAGCGGTTGTCCATCTGCCAGGACTGGGCCGCGCCCTTGGAGATCGCCTCATAGACCTCGGCCGGGTCGAGTCCCGCGCGCTTGGCGAAATGCAGGCCTTCGGCCAGGCCCTGGACCACGCCGGCGATGCAGATCTGGTTGACCATCTTGGCCAGCTGCCCCGCCCCCGGTCCGCCCATGCGGCGCACCGCCTTGGCGAAGGCGTCGATCGCCGGCGCCGCGCGGTCGAACGCCGCCGCCTCGCCGCCGCACATCACGGTGAGCTGGCCGTTCTCCGCCCCTGCCTGGCCGCCGGACACCGGCGCGTCGACGAAGGCCCGTCCGACCGCTTCGGCCGCCTCGGCCATCTCGCGGGCGACCTTGGCTGAGGTGGTGGTGTGGTCGACGATGATCCCGCCCTCGGCCATGGCCGGCAGGGCGTGCGCGACCACGCCACGCACGTCGTCGTCATTGCCCACGCAGAGGAAGACGATCTCGCAATCGGCCACCGCCTCGGCCACGGTCGCGCCGAGCCGGCCACCGTGGGCCGCCACCCAGCGCCCGGCCTTCTCGGCGGTGCGGTTGAACACCGAGACCTCGTGTCCGGCCTTGGCCAGGTGCCCCGCCATGGGGAACCCCATCACGCCCAGACCGATGAAAGCGACCTTCATGTGCGACGACCTCCAGAACTCAACGCCATCTTAACGGGCCCGGCCGCAGGGTCCCCCTGGAATCAGAGTTAACCGGATCGAACCATGGCGCTCGGCGAACAGCCCATCCTGATCAAGAAGGTCAAGAAGGTCTCGGGCGGCGGCCACCATGGCGGCGCCTGGAAGGTGGCCTATGCGGACTTCGTGACCGCCATGATGGCCTTCTTCCTGCTGATGTGGCTGATCAACACCACCAGCCCGGAACAGAAGCGCGGCATCGCCGACTATTTCGCCCCGGCCAGCGTCTCGGAAACCACCTCCGGCTCCGGCGGCATCCTGGGCGGCACCGCGCTCGGCGACGACGGCGCCAAGGCCTCCGGCTCCATGTCGATCATGGAGGAGACCGCGCCCGAGGCGAAGAAGCCCGACGATGGCAAGACCCAGGACGCCACCAAGTCCGGCGACCAGCAGGCCTCCGCGGAGGCCATGCGCGAGGCGCTCCAGAAGCGCGAGGAGGCCGCCTTCGCCTCGGCCGCCCAGTCCCTGCGCCAGGCGCTGCAGGACATGCCCGAGCTCGCCGAACTCTCGAAGAACATCATCGTCGACCAGACGCCCGAGGGCCTGCGCATCCAGCTCGTGGACCAGGAGGGCCGTTCCCTGTTCGACCAGGGCTCCACCCAGCCCAACGCCCGCGCCAAGCTCCTGCTGCGCGCCGTCTCCAAGGTGATCAACCAGCTGCCGAACCGGATCACCATCTCCGGCCACACCTCGGCCAGCCTGAATGGCGCCAAGGCCGACGGCGACTGGTCCCTCTCCTCCGCGCGGGCCGACTCGTCGCGCAAGGTGCTGCAGGCTTCGGGCGTCGACGCCGACCGCGTCTACCAGGTTTCCGGCAAGGCCAATTCCGAGCCCCTATATCCGGACGATCCGACCCTGCCCGGCAACCGGCGGATCGCCATCGTGCTGCTTCGCGAGGCGCCGGTGCTGCCGCCGGATCACGGGTTCTAAAGCGCGGCATCATGCAGCTTGCGAAGACCTCCGCCATGACGCCTAATCCTCCCAGCGAACAGGCACGAAGGTGATCGCAAGTCCGTGACGCAACACTTTCCGACGCGACAGCTCAGGTTCTTCCTGACCGCGCCTTCGCCGTGTCCCTATTTGCCGGAACGGTTTGAGCGGAAGGTCTTCGCGCATCTCCCCCTGTCCGATGGGGCCAGCGTCAATGACAGCCTGACCCAGGTCGGGTTCCGCCGCTCGCAGAACATCGCCTACCGGCCCGCCTGCGAATCATGCGCCGCCTGCGTGTCGGCGCGCATCCCGGCCGGCGACTACGTCTTCTCGCGCTCAGAACGTAAGGTGCTGGCCCGCAACGAGGACCTCGAGCGCCACTTGGTCGAGGCCGAGGCGACCATGGAGCAGTTCGACCTGCTTCGCCGCTACCTCACCACCCGTCACGCCGACGGCGGCATGGCCGAGATGGCCTGGCCCGACTATGTCGCCATGGTCGAGGACACCGCGGTCCGCACCCACATCATCGAGTACCGCGCCAAGTCGAAGGACGGCGGCCCGGGCGACCTCGTGGCCTGCGCGCTCGTCGACCTGATGAGCGACGGCCTTTCCCTGGTCTACAGCTTCTACGACCCGACCATGGCCCGCCGCAGCCTGGGCTCCTTCGTGATCCTCGACCACATCATCCAGGCCGGCCTGACTGATATCCCCTATGTCTATCTTGGCTACTGGGTCCGCGGTTCGGACAAGATGAACTACAAGGTCCGCTTTTCGCCCATCGAACTGCTCCGGCCCGAGGGCTGGTCGCTGATGAACGCCCGCGACCGCAGGGAGCCGGAGGCCTAGTTCCCCGCGTCATCCTCAGACGCCGGGACATCATCCCCAACGAGCCGCGCCGTTTGCGTCGACCCGCCTTGGCCGCAGGGCTAAAATAGCGCCGTGACCGAGTCCTTCGAGCCAGACGCATGACGCGCCAGCTTCGCCTGAATCTCAGGCGACAGGTCTCCTACGCACGTGCGGACTTCGTCGCCGGCCCTTCCAACGCCCACGCCACGGCGGCGCTGGACGCGTGGCCCGGCTGGCACGGCGGGCTCCTCGCCCTCTTCGGACCCGAGGGCTCGGGCAAGACCCACCTCTCGCGGATCTGGGCGACCCGCGCCAAGGCCGTGATCCTCGACCGTAACCGCCTCGACGCCGCCCAGGCCGTCGGTCGCCCCGCCCTGCTGGAGGATGTCGACCAGGGCGTCGATCCCGAGGCCCTGTTCCACCTGATCAACATGGCCGCGCACGAGGGCGGCGGCCTGCTGCTCACCGGTCGCACGCCGCCCGTGGCCTGGCCGGCCGAACTGCCGGACCTGCGCTCGCGCCTCAACGCCATGCCGGTGGCCGAGATCGAGGAGCCGGACGACGAGGTGCTGGAGGGTGTGCTGCGCAAGTTCTTCCGCGAACGCTCGATCCGTCCGCCCAAGGAGGTCTTTCCCTACCTGCTGCGGCGCATGGAGCGCTCGATCCCCGCCGCCCGCGAGATCGTCAAGCGGCTGGACGAGGCGGCCGACGACGAGCAACGGCCCATCTCGCGAGCGCTGGCGCGGCAGATCCTCGAGGGCGATGCGGACAATCTTGACCTTTTCGAGGGATAGTCGCCGGCTGTCACAGGGTTTCCACAACTCTGCGCCTAGAATAGCGGGCCCCGTCCCGCCTGGAGCGTCTTAGCAATGACCGTCGCCGCGTCCGTCGATACCAAAGCCGTCGAAGTTTCGACGCCGCCCCTGACGCTGGACGCCGAGCTGATCAAGGATCCGGGCCGCTTCTTCAACCGCGAGCTGTCGTGGCTGGCCTTCAACGAGCGCGTGCTGGG
>CAMFHW010000233.1 GCA_945952175.1 uncultured Phenylobacterium sp.
CGCCTTCGGCTCCACCGATCACCACCTGGCCCGCTACGAAGGCCTGTCGCTCGGCAAGGCCGCCTAGGCCCGATGGGCAAGGAGGCCGAGGTCCGCGCCGTCTTCGAGGACGGCGAGGATGTCGGCCGCCTGCAATACGAAGCGCCCAAGCTGATCTTCCGCGGCGCGGTCCGGCGGGTGTTCGAGGGCGAGGCGCTGAAGGGCGTCCGCGCCGAGGGCGACGACCTGGTCCTGTCCGGCGGCGCGCGGTTCGGCCTGGGCGCCAAGGCCGCGAGGAATTGGGCCGACGCCATCGCCAATCCGAAGAGCCGGCTCGACAAGCTGGGCGTGAAGCCCGGCATGCGGGTCGGTGTGCTCAATGTCGCCGACGACGCGCTGGCCGGGGAGCTGGCGGCGCGCGACGCCGCGCCGTTGAGCGCCCTCAGCGGGCTCGACATCCTGTTCTATGGCGCGGACAGCGCGCAGGAGCTGGCTCGCATCCCCGAGCTCATCCCGGCCCTGGCCGGGAAGGGCGCGCTGTGGATCTGCTCGCGCAAGGGCAAGGCGGCGACGATCAAGGACGCCGAGGTCATGGCGGCGGCCAAGGCGCGTGGCCTGGTCGACAACAAGGTGGTCGGGTTCTCTGAAACCCTGACCGCGTTGCGCTTCACCCGACGGCGGCCATGAGCCGCTTGCGCTCGGCGGTCATCTCGGCGCGGAAGCCCTCGCTCGACCACAGCCGGTAGTCACCCTGGGCGTAGGCCTCGGCGTTGCGCCGATAGAGGAAGGCGTTCATCCGGTTCTGCAGCGAGCAGTCGCGGGTGGATCTCACCGCGCCCGGCGATCCCATGACGATGGAATGCGGCGGGACGATCGTGCCCTCCTTCAGGAAGGCGCCGCCGGCTATGATCGAGCCCGCGCCGATCTCGCAGCCGTCCATGATCGTCGCCCCGATCCCGACCAGGACGGCGTCGCCGATCGTGCAGCCGTGCAGGGTGACGTGGTGCGTGATCGAGCAGTCCTCGCCGATGATCGTGCCCGTGCCGTTCCCGACATGGATCATCACGAAGTCCTGGATGTTGCTGCGCGCGCCGATCACCACCTCGTGGCTCTCGGCGCGAACCACGACATTGCACCAGACCGAGGCCGCCTCGCCGATCTCGACCTTGCCGTAGATGCGGGCCGACGGCTCGATGAAGGCGGCGCCCAGGTCACGCACGTCAGGGCCGAGGAAGGGGAGGGTCATGGCGTAGGTCCTTCGAGAGAGAGACGTTCGGGCAGGGCGCGGGGAAGGGGGGACAAGGCGGGGCGATCGGCCCAGGCTGCGTATAGCCTCAAGTCGGGGTGCGATCCGCCGCCTTGGATCAACCGCCCCGTGGCCGCACACCGACTTCGTCGAGCGGGACCTCCTTCGCACAGCATTCGCACATGACGGTCTGCTTGATCAGACCCCCGCAGCCTCGGTGGATATAGTCTATGGGGCCAGGCCGCAGCCAGCGGTCCCCCCAGGTGTTCAACGCGATGATGACGGCTTTGAGATCCCGGCCCTTCGCGGTCAGGTGGTACTCGCGAGATCCCCCAGGCTCGGCCCTCAACTCCATCAGGCCGTCGGCGACGAAGCTCTCCAGCCGCTTGGTCAGGATGTTCGGCGCTATGCCGAGGCTCCGCTCGAAATCGGAAAAGCGCGTGTGACCGCGGAAGAAGGCGTCGCGGAGGATCAGCAGGCTCCACCGCTCTCCCACCAATTCGAGCGCGCCGGCGGCCGAGCAATCCTGGCCAGGATAATATCGTCCCAACATGACCTCGCCCTATCACATGCCGCTTGCATGACGCAAGTTCACGAACTAGCGTGATGCAAGTTCGCTGAAGTCGCCGCGAGCGACAGGCGTGTCAACGGGAGGTGGAGATGGGCGTCAAACTCTATGGTATGGCCGGCAGCCCGAATGTGCGCGGCGCGATGCTGGGTCTTGCCGAGAAGGGCGTGGACTACGAGCTGATCGACGTCGCACCGCCGTTCAAGGCGCCCGAGCATCTGGTGCGAAACCCGTTCGGCCGCGTGCCGGTATTGGAGCACGACGGGTTCGTGCTCTACGAGACCCAGGCCATACTGCGCTATCTGGACCAGGCCTTTCCCGGCCCGTCGCTCCAGCCAGCGGACGCGCACGAGACCGCGCGGATGAACCAGATCCTCGGCATCATCGACTACTATCTGTTCCAGACCTGGAGCGGCGCCATCGCGTTCGAGCGGCTGGTCGCGACGAACTTCTTCGGACGGCCGAGCGACCTTGAACAGATCGAGGCGGCGGTGCCCCTGGCGCGCCGTTGCGCCGATGTCCTCGAGAGCCTCGTCTCCGCGCCCTACCTCACGGGCGAGACCTACAGTCTGGCCGACATCCGGCTCATGCCGCACTTCCACTGGTTCCGCTTTACGCCGGAGGGCGAAGCGATCCTCGCCGACAAGGGCAGGCTCGCCCAATGGTTCCAGCATGTGAGCCAGCGGCCCGGCGCCCAGAGGGTCCTGCAGTAGGCCCAGCGCGCCCCGGCGCGGCCGCGCCGGGGGCGGTCCCGCAGGGCGGCTCGCTTGGCGTATCGACACCCGCCTTGCGGCGCGTCTCGGGCGGCGCCCATATCAGGCGTCGAGTCGTTGCGGGGAGCCTGGGCATGGGCCATCTGGCGGCAAGGGCGTTCGCGGGGCTGGCCTTCATGGCCGTGGCCCTGATGGCGATGATCTTCGGCGCGGCCGGGACCTTGGACTACTGGCAGGGCTGGGCCTATCTGGCCGTCTTCATCGCCGCCTCGGCCCTGACGACTTGGGATCTTTGGCGGCGCGACCGCGCCCTGCTGGAGCGGCGGCTGAGCGCGGGCCCGACGGCGGAAGCGCAGGCCTCGCAGAAACTGATCCAGGCGATCATGGCGGTGGTGTTCATCGGCCTGATGATCGTGCCGGGCCTGGACCGCCGGTTCGGCTGGTCGCACGTGCCGGCGGCGCTGGTGGTCATCGGCGACTTCGTGACCGCGGCGAGCTTCTACATGATCGCCATGGTCTACCGCGCCAATTCCTACGCCGCGGCGACGGTGAAGCTGTCGGAGGGCCAGCAGGTGATCTCGACCGGGCCCTACGGCCTGGTGCGCCATCCGATGTACGCCGCCGCCCTGCCGCTGATCGCCGGCGCGCCGTTGGCCCTGGGCTCGTGGTGGGGCTTCGTCTGGCTGCCGCCCTTCGTCGCGGGGCTGATCTGGCGGCTGCTGGAGGAGGAGGCCTTCCTGGTCCGCGAACTGCCGGGCTACGCGGCCTATCGCGACAAGGTGCGTTATCGGCTGGCGCCGGGCCTCTGGTAGGCGCCCGCGCCATTTGCGGGTTGCCGCGCTGGCCCGAAGCGGGCTTAAGCCCTAGGCGTCATGTCGCTCCGGGACTTCGCAATTCTGGCCTTCGTCTGCGTGGTCTGGGCGGCGAACAACATCGTCTCCAAGTTCGTCGTGGCCCATCTGGGCGTGCCGCCGATGTTCTACGCGGCCATGCGCTTCGCGGTGGTGCTGATCGCGGTCTTCCCCTGGCTGAGATCGCCGCCGCGGCCGATCTGGCGGCTGGCGATCGTGGGCCTCCTGATGGGCGGCGGCACCTTCGCCCTGGTGTTCATGGCGCTGAAGACGGCCAGCCCCTCGGCGGTGGCCATCGTGGCCCAACTCGGCGTGCCCATCACGACCGTGCTCTCGCTCTTCATGCTGAACGAGCGGCTGACCGGACGGCGGTTTGCGGGCATCGCGCTCACCCTGGCGGGCGTGCTGCTGGTGATGTGGGATCCGCGTGGCTTCCACGCCTCGGCGGGCCTCTGGCTCGTGGTCGCCTCGGCGGCCCTGAGTTCGCTGGGCGCGGTGATGCTGAAGCAGATCGAGGGCGTGAAGCCCCTGCAGCTCCAGGCCTGGGTGGGCCTGACCTCGCTGCTGCCGACGCTGGCCTTCTCGCTCGCTACGGAACCCGGCCAGGTCCAGGCGGCGCTAGCGGCGGGCTGGGGCTTCGTGGGCGGGGTGCTGTTCTCCGGCCTGGTGGTCTCCGTCCTGGCCCACACGCTCTATTACGGCCTGATCCAGCGCTACGAGGCGACGCTGATCTCGCCGCTGACGCTGATGACGCCGCTGGCCACCATCGCCATGGGCGTGCTCTTCACCCACGACGTCTTCGGCCCTCGGATGGCGATCGGCACGGCCCTGGCGCTGGCCGGCGTGCTGGTGATCGCACTGAGGGCCAACCAGTTCATCGCGCTCGCGCTCGCCATCCGCAACCGGGCGCAATAGGCTTGACCACATGACCTTCATCGAAGCGCCGTCGCCGAACTTCGAGGCCCGCAAGAGCCCGCCGGACATGATCGTCCTGCACTATACCGGCATGCCCACCGGCGAGGCGGCGCTGGAGCGCCTGCGCGATCCGGCCTCGAAGGTCAGCTCGCACTATCTGGTCGAAGAGGATGGCCGGGTGTTCCGTCTGGTGCCGGAGGAGCGCCGCGCCTGGCACGCGGGGGTTTCGTTCTGGAAGGGCGAGACCGACATCAACGGCCGCTCGCTGGGGATCGAGATCGTCAATCCCGGCCACGAGTTCGGCTATCGGCCCTTTCCCGAGGCCCAGGTCTCCGCGGTGATCGCACTGCTGGCCGACATCCGCAGCCGCTGGACCGTGGAGGACGGCTTCATCGTCGGCCATTCCGACGTCGCGCCCGACCGCAAGGACGATCCCGGCGAGCTGTTTCCGTGGAAGCGCCTGGCCGAGGCCGGTCACGGCCTCTGGGCCGAACCGCCCGCCGCGCCGGGCGCGCCGCTGGGCGAAGGCGAGGAGGGGGCCGGGGTCTTCGCCCTGCAGGCCGGCCTGACCCGGCTGGGCTACGACAGCGCGCCGTCGGGCAAGTTCGACGCCCATACGACCGCCGTGGTCCGCGCCTTCCAGCGGCACTGGCGGCCGGACAGGGTGGACGGGATCGCCGACGGCGAAACCCGGGCGCGGCTGATCGCGCTGTTGCGGGCCGGCGGCTGATGCATCCGGCGGGGATCTTCAAGGAGACGGACGAGGCGGCGCTGCTGGAGCAGCTTACGCGCCATCCGTTCGCGACCATCGCCGCCGCGCCGGACGGCCGGCCGCGTGTCGCCCACGCGCCGGTCATCGTGCGTCATCTGCCGGACGGCCTGGCGCTGGATTTCCATGTGTCTCGCGGCAATGGCCTGACGCCGTTCATCGCCGGCGGCTTTTCGGCCGTGGCGGTGAGCCTGGAGGCCGACGCCTATGTCAGTCCCGACTGGTATGCGGGGGCCGACCAGGTGCCGACCTGGAACTATCTGACCGTCGAGGCCGAGGGGCCGGTGGCGGCGATGGACGAGGCGGGGCTGGTCGCCCTGCTGGACGACCTGTCGGCGCTGGAGGAGGGGCGGCTCGCGCCCAAGCCCGTCTGGGCGCGCGGCAAGATGAGCCCCGGCCGGTTCGAGGCCATGCTGCGGGGTATCGTCGGCGCCCGGATGCGGATCGAGCGGCTGGAGGGGACCTTCAAGCTCAGCCAGAACAAGTCCGCCGAGGACCGGGCCGGCGTGATCGCGGCGCTGGGCGACCATCCGATCGGACGGCGCATGAGGGCGCTGCCTTGAGCGGGCTTTCGATCCGGCCGCTGACTCTCCTGGACGTCGACGTCCTGGTGGCGATGCACAGGGCGGTGGCCGCCGCGCCGGGCGGCCTGGCGCGAACGCCGGGAGAGATCGACGCGGCCTATGTGTCGGGCTTCGTGGCCAAGGCCTCGGCCGGTGGCGTCGCCCTGGGCGCCTGGAACGGCGACGAACTGGCGGGCGAGATCCACGCCGGGCGGATGGGGATCGCCCAGTTCGCCCATGTGCTGACCGACCTGACCGTCGCGGTGCATCCGTCCTGGCAGGGCCGGGGCGTCGGCTCGCGTCTGTTCGCCGCCCTGTTCGAGACCGCGCGGGGCCTGACGCCCAGGGTCGAGCGCGTGGAGCTGATGGCCCGTGAAGGCAACGCCGATGCGATCCGGCTCTATGAGCGCTTGGGCTTTCGCGTCGAGGGGCGGTTCGAGGGCCGCGTGCGGATGCCGGACGGCTCGACCGAAGCCGACATCGCCATGGGCCTGTTGCTCGCGGCATGAACTTCGCTCTCGCCAGGCAGGGACTGCGGATCGGCGAGTACCGGCTGGAGCCCCTGTGCGAGGACGACGCCTTCGACCTGCTGGCGCTGTTCGGCGACCCGGAGGTCGTCGACTACATGGACATCGCCCCCCTGACCCATGTGTCCCAGGCCCGCGAGATCATCTCCTGGGCCCGCCAGCTCGCCGCCCGCGACCGCGGCCTGCGCTGGTCGATCCGCCGCGACGGCCAGGAAGGCCTGATCGGCACGGTGGGCTTCAACAGCCTGGAGCTCGATCGCGGCCGGCGAGGCGAGGTGGCCTACGACCTCGCCCGGGTCGAATGGGGGCGGGGGGTGATGAGCAGCATCCTGCCGCACGTCATGGCGTTCGGCTTCCAGCGGCTGGAGCTGCGCCGGCTGGAGGCCATGGTGACCGCGGGCAACCTGCGGTCCTGCGCCATCCTCGAGCGGCACGGCTTCGTGCGCGAAGGCCTGCTGCACGACTACGCCTATTGGAAGGGGCGGTTCTGGGACCAGCTCATCTATGCCCGCCTGTCGGATTGACCGCGCGTCGCGCAAACGTCATGTGTCGGGCGGAACCAGACGGCCGGGCGGTCGCGGGGCCCTTCGGGGCGTCGAGGAAAGTCCGGGCTCCACTTCGACATGGCGGTGGGTAACGCCTGTCTCTTATACACATCTGACGCTGCCGACGACTCCTTACGTGTAG
>CAMFHW010000234.1 GCA_945952175.1 uncultured Phenylobacterium sp.
TCGCCCTCCTGATCCCGGCCTACAACGCCGCAGCATATTTACCGCGCCTGCTCGCCTCCGCCGCGGCCCAGACCGAACCGTTCGACGAGATCTGGGTCTATGACGACTGCTCGACCGATGACACCGCCCAGGTGGCCGAGCGCCTGGGCGCCAAGATCCTGCGAGGCGAAGTCAACAAGGGGTGCAGCGCCGGAAAGAACGCCCTGGCCCAGCACGTTCGAGCCGATTGGATCCATTTTCACGACGCCGATGACGAGTTGCTGCCGGACTTCGTGAGGCTTGCACGGCGCTGGATCGATGACGGCGGCTTCGACGTGGTGCTGTTCGACTACGAAGAGCGGGACGACGCGACGGGCGCGCACATCGCCTTCAGCCGCTTCGACGCGCGGGACGCCATGCGCGACGCCCGCTCCTACGCCATCCGCAGGCAGATCAATCCGTTCTGCGGCCTCTATCGGCGCGCGGCCTTCCTCGCGGCCGGCGGCTACGACGAGGATCCCGAGGTGCTCTTCAATGAAGACGTCGCCATGCATGTCAGGCTCGCC
Organism: uncultured Phenylobacterium sp.; assembly: GCA_945952175.1. Lineage (GTDB taxonomy): Bacteria > Pseudomonadota > Alphaproteobacteria > Caulobacterales > Caulobacteraceae > Phenylobacterium. The sequence continues at coordinate 546 of CAMFHW010000234.1, forward strand.
TTCGCCGGCCTTTCCTTCACCGCCGAGCCTGAGGTCGCGATCGTCAACCACCGGCGGGATGGGTCGATGTCGAGCGCCAACGGCCTGAAGTGCGCCCAAGCCCAACTCGCGGTGATGCGTAAGACGGCGGCCCGGCCCGGGGCATCGGCCTACGATGCCGAAATCGGCGCGCGCGTCTGGCAGGTCGCCGGGGTGTTGGCCTCATATCGCGACTGGACAGGCGTGAAGGCCGCCGTGGCGCTGGCGCGTCGCCTGTCTCCACCCGCCGCCAGCTCAGGCTCGGTCGTGTTCCGCGCCCTCGCCCGACTGTTCCCCATCGCCGCATTCAGGGCGCGCGAGGGTTGGGTGCGAATGTCCCGCCCACACCTGCGCGCACCGGCGACGAGGTAGGGGACCCGCCGATGTCGACAACCGTCTCCGTGCTGATCCCATGCTACAACGCCGAGCGCTATGTGGCCGAAACGCTGCGAAGCGTCTTGGCCCAGACCTGGGACCGGCTGCAGGTCGTCGTCGTCGATGATGGTTCGACGGATGCGAGCGCCGAGATCGTGCGGTCGTTCGAAGACGCCCGTATCACCCTGGTGCAACAGTCCAATGCGGGCCAGACGGCGGCGCTGAACACGGCGCTGCGGCACGCCACCGGCGACTATGTGCAGTACATCGACGCCGATGACGTCATAGACCCCGACAAGATCGAACTTCAGTTGGCCCGCCTCCAGGCGGCTCCGGACTGCGTCGCCTCGTCGGCCTGGGGCCGCTTCTATGGCCAGCCGGGGGAGACGAAGTTCGTGGCGGAGCCGGTGCAGCGGGACCTTTCGTCGCTCGACTGGCTGACCCTGTCGCGCCAGGACGGTCTGGGCATGATGATGCCGGCCCTATGGCTCATCCCGATGCCGATCGTGCAAAGGGCGGGCCCTTGGCGCGAGGACCTGACCCTCAACAACGATGCCGAATACTTCACCCGGATCCTGCTGGAGGCCGAGGCCGTGCTCTATTGCGAGGGCGCGCGATGCCGCTATCGCTCAGGTCTGCCGAGTAGCCTTTCCGGCCAGAAGAGCCTCAAGCACTGGCGCTCGCAGTTCACCGTCCTCGACCTGTGCGAAGGCTATGTCCGCGCGCGCGAGGACAGCGAGCGGGTGCGCCGTGGCTTCGCTCTGTCCTGGCAGCACCTGGCCCATGCCTCGTATCCCTACGCCTCCGATCTCGCGGAAGCCGCCCTCCGACGTGCTGAGCGCCTCCACACCGTGCACGTCCGGCCAGACGGGGGCGTCGCATTCCGCCTCCTCTCCCGCGTGATCGGGTGGCGCGCCGCGCGGCGCCTTCAACTCCTGAGCGGACGACCATGACCCGACAACGGCGCATCTTCCTCGACGTGGGCGGGTTCGTTGGCCATAGCGTGCTGGCGGGCCTGGATCCGATCTTCGGATTCGACCGGGTCTACAGCTTCGAGCCGGTACGACGCCTCGCCGACCAGATCAGCAGCATCAAAGACCGACGCCTCACGGTCGTCGCGGCCTGCCTGTCCCGCGGCTTCGGGTCCGTCACCCTGTATCATCCAGGCACCTTGGCGGGGAGCCTGTTCGCCGATGCGCCGGAATTCGGAGGCTCGGCGCCGCCGGAAGTGGTCGAGCAGCTCGATGTCTCGGCGTTCCTCAAGGCCTTCACCCGCCCGGGCGATCAGATCTGGATCAAGCTGAATTGCGAAGGCTCGGAGACCGAGATCGTCGAGGGTCTGCTCGATGGCGGCCACGGCCCCGAATTGCGGGGCCTGCTGGTCGATTTCGACGCCCTGAAGATCCCCTCGAGACGCCACCTCGTGGCGCCTGTCCTCGAGCGTCTCAAGGCCTCCGGCATCCCCTTCATGACGCCGGAAGAGTGCCAGTACGGGATGATCACGAACTATGGCGGCGTCCGGAACTGGCTACTGCTCGCCGGAGCACGCCTGCCCGGTCTTGAGCCTTCGGCAAGGTCCGTCGCCTACAACCTCGCCATGACCCGCCGCCGGGACATAAACGGCTATCACAAGATGCGCGTGCTGAAGGCCTTCCCGTTCTTGGCGTTCCTCGCACGGTCCCGCCGCCGCGACCGCGCCGTGGCCAATGACGGCTGAGATGAGCGACATGACGCCAGCACAAGGACCGCTCCGCATCGCGCTCACCGCCGATCCGGAACTGCCGGTGCCGCCAAAGCTCTATGGGGGCATCGAGCGGGTCGTCGACCTGTTGGCCCGCGGCCTGGTCGAGCGCGGGCACGATGTGACGCTTTTCGCCCATCCCGAGTCGAGGTCCGTTGGGCGGCTTTCGCCATGGGTCGGCCGCGACAGCCAGTCCCGCCGGGACACCGTGCTCAATGCCGCCCTTTTGGCCGCCGGCGTCGCGGCCGGGCGCTTCGACGTGGTGCACAGCTTCTCGCGCATCGCCTACCTGACCCCGATCCTGCCGTTCGGCCCTCCCATGCTGATGACCTATCAGCGCGAGATCAGCCCAAGGACGGTCGGGCTGGGGCACAGGCTTTCCGGCGGACGGCTGGAATTCAGCGGCATCAGCCGCTGGATGATCGAGGATGTGAAAGGCGTCGGCCGCTGGCACATCGTGCCCAACGGCGTGTCGCTGGCGACGTATGACTTTGCGCCGACCGTGCCGGAAGGCGCCCCGCTGGTGTTCCTGGGCCGCCTGGAGGAGATCAAGGGGCCGCATCTGGCGATCGAGATCGCTCATCGAACCGGGTTGCCCCTGATCCTGGCCGGCAACGTCCCCGAGGCGCACGCCGCCTGGTTCGAGGCCAAGGTTCGCCCTCATATCGACGGCGACCAGATCCGCTATGTCGGGCCCGTGGACGACGCCCAGAAGAACCGGCTGCTCGGCGGCGCGCGCGCGTTCCTGATGCCCATCCTCTGGGAAGAGCCGTTCGGCATCGTTATGGCCGAAGCGCTCGCCTGTGGGACACCGGTGATCGGGACGCGGCGCGGCGCAGTTCCCGAAGTGGTGGAGGACGGCGTCAGCGGTTTCGTCGGCGACACCGTCGACGACCTGGTCGAGGCCGTCGGCAAGATCGGATCGATCGAGCGTTCCGCATGCCGCGAACGCGCCGAGGCGCACTTCAGCGGCCCGGCGGTGACCGCGGGCTATGAAGCGGTCTACAGGGCGATGATCCAGCGTCGGCGGGCGGGGCGCGGATGAAACCTCGCGGCGTCTTCGTGACCGCCAAGGGCTTCATCGCCGAGAGCGCCGCCGGCGGCGTGCAGCTCTGCACGCGCGAATATGTGCGGGTGCTCGAAGGGGCGGGCGTCGAACTGGAGATCGTGACGTTCGAGTTCGATCAGCGGCTGAGCACTCGCGCGGCGCGGCAGGTCAACAGCTCGCCCTATTTCCGGCCGTTTGCGCCGGACCTCCCGGATCGCGTGCTCGCCGCCGCCCGCGAGGCGGACTTCGTGTTCCTCAACCAGGTCACCCTCGCAGGTCTCGCGGCCAAGCTGCGCGGATCCTTGCCCGCGGGCTGTCGGATCGTGCTCCTGTCGCACGGGGCCGAGATCACCGACCTGGCGCACGCCGCCCGGGTGCGCCGGTACGCGCCGTTGAGCGCCCGAATGCGGCCGACGCCCTCGATCGCGCTGGGCCTCGTCCTTGCCGACGAGCGGAACGCGCGGGAGGAGATCGACCTCGTCGTCAACCTCTCCAGCTTCGATCGCGATCTCGAGCATTGGTTTGGCGTGCGCCAGTCGATTTGGCTGCCGCGGATCGTCGAACCCGCCCCCCTCGCGCCCGAGGTGGCGGCCGGCCGGTTGGGATTTGTCGGGACGCTGGATCATGCGCCCAATCTGGAGGGGCTCGTGCTCGTGCTCGAAGCCCTCGAAGCCATCCAGGCCCCCGTCGAAGCGCGCATCGTGAGCGGTTCGCACGAGGTCGCCCGATGGCTCGCGGCGCGCTTCCCGGCGGTGACGATCCTGGGCGCGCTCGACGATATGGCGCTCCAAGAGGAAGCGAGGAGCTGGACCGGATTCCTTCACCCGATCTTCTGCGCCGCCCGAGGATGCAGCACCAAGCTGGCCCAGGCCATGGCCTGGGGCTGCCCGATCGTGACCACGCCGGAAGGCCGGCGCGGTTATCGTTGGCGCGACGGCGGCCTCCTGGAGGCCGACACGCCGCGGGCGTTCGCCGATCTCTGCGTCGGACTGCTTCGACCGGACGCGCGCGCGCGCGCCGCCGAGGCCGTCCAGGCCGCCGCCAGGACTTCCCCGACCCTCGCAGAGGTCGCCGCCGAGATGAGGCGCGGGCTTGGCCTCGCGGCGGCGGGCCAGGCGACGAGCGATCATCCGGCATGACCCCACGCAAGGCGATCATCGTCAGCCCGCATTTCCCGCCGAGCACCTTGGCCGGGGTCCATCGCGCCCGCCTGATGGCCAAGGGCCTGCCGGCGCACGGATGGCGACCGATCGTGCTGTCGGTCGCGCCCGAGCACTATACGGAGAGGGGTGATCCGGCGCTCGCAGCGCTCGTCGCGCCCGACCTCGCCCAGCTTCGCGTGGGCGCGTGGTCGGCGACGCTTTGCCGTCGCTTCGGCGTCGGCGACATCGGCCTGCGCGCCTTCGCCAGCCTCTCGGCGGGCCTCGATGCGATGATCCGGCGCGAACGCCCCGACGTGGTTTTCATCACCGGCTCGCCCTTTTATCCCCTGTTTCTGGCCCGGCAGGTCCGCCACCGCCATGGTGTCCCCGTCATCCTGGATTTCCAGGATCCCTGGGTCTCGCGGTTCGGCGCGACACGCCCCCCCTGGTCCAAGAACGGCCTCTCGCACCGACTTGCGACTCTGCTCGAACCCATCGCGGTGAAGGCGGCCGACGCCGTGACCTCGGTGAGCGAGGTGCAGAACCAGGAGATGCTCGAGCGTTGGCCCTGGCTCCGCGCCGAGCGGATGTCTGCCATTCCGATCGGCGGAGACCCCGACGACTTCACGGCGCTGCGGACCAACCCCCTGGCGGCGCGCCAAGTCGCCTTTCCCGCGGGAACCATCAGCTTCAGCTATGTCGGCACCTTCCTTCCGCGGGCGCGACCCTTGGTGGAAACGCTGTTCTCCGCCCTGGCCGACCTGCGCCGCGCCGATCCCGCCCTGGCCGCACGTCTCCGGTTCAACTTCGTGGGGGTCAGCAATCAGCCGGATGCGCAAGGAAGCGGGCCGATCACCCCGCTGGCCATCGCCGCCGGGGTCGAGGAAAGCGTCTTCGAGGTCCCGCACCGGGTGCCCTATCTCGAAGCTCTGGACATTCTGGCCAACTCGGACGCGCTGTTGCTGATCGGATCGGACGAGCCGCACTATACCGCCTCCAAGATCTTCCCGGGCCTGATGTCGGGCCGGCCGTTCCTCTCGCTTTTTCACGCGGCCAGCAGCGCGCATGCGATCCTGAGCTCGGCGGGCGCGGGGATCGCCCTGTCTTTCGACAGCCCTGAAACGCTGGCGGATCTGCGGGCGGAGATCGCCCTAGGCCTGCGACGCCTCGCGCTTGAGCCCCAGTCGCTCGGCGCTCGCGATCCCGCGAGCTTCAGCGCCTACACCGCCGACGCCGTCGGCGCGGCATATGCCGGCGTGTTCGATCGCGCGATCGACGCGGCGCGAGCCCGGGGCTGGAAGGGATGGACAGTGTCATGAGCCTTCGACGGATCGTCTTCCGAGGTCTGAACCGCGCCCTGGCGCAGGCCGGTCTGCGATTGGATCTCCAACGGCTGGACTTCGATGACCGTCCGCTCGACGGTTTCAGCCACGAGGCGCTCCTCACCGCCTTGGCGGGCGCCTTCGATCAATGGCGCGACAGCCAAACGACCGTCGGACGCCATGCCGAGTTCGAGGCCCTGGAGGCCGTGGGCGATTTCTTCGAGGCCTGGAAGACGCGGCCGTTCCGCCAGCAGCAAGGCGGAAGTCGGTTCAACAATCTGCTTTGGCTGCACCTCGTCACCCGGATGTACGCGCCGGACGTCGTCGTCGATAGCGGCTCCTATCAGGGCGCCAGCGCCTGGGCGCTCGCCCTGGCCGCTCCGGAGGCCCGGGTCCTGAGCTTCGACATCGACCTCTCGCAGTTGAAGGTCAGAGCCTCGGGGGTCACTTATGTGCAGGAAGACTGGGCCGGCCACGCCCTGCCCGCGGCGCCCCGCGGCCGGGTGCTCTGCTATTTCGACGACCATGTGGATCAGGGGCGCCGCCTGATCGAGGCGGCCGCCCGCGGGTGCAGTCTCGTCATCTTCGACGACGGCTACCCGGTCACCTCCTTCTATGC
>CAMFHW010000235.1 GCA_945952175.1 uncultured Phenylobacterium sp.
TCCTATGGCTGGGCAATCGGTGATCCGTCCCCCCTTGAACGCGGAGATCGCAGAGATCGCGGAGGGCGGGGCCTCTCTGCGCGCTCCGCGCACCTCCGCGATCTCTGCGTTCAAAGGCCATCAAGCTCAGAGCTTCAGGATCTGGATCCCGGCATTGGCTGCTACGCGCCCGCTTCGCGACGCCGGGACGAGCGGTAAAATGAGCGCCTATTCGGCTAGCCCTGCGATCACCGCCGCCTTCAGCTTTGGCCCAGGAACCTCGCTGAACACCAGGTCCGAGCGGCCGAAGTAGCCGGCCTGATGGCTCGCGCACCAATCGGTGGTCACGATCCGCACCCGGTCCTTGCCGGCCGGTGGAGCAGGGGCCGCATAGAGGAATTCGCCGGTGTGCGCCTCGAACGGGATGTCGCCGTCCTGGTTGCAGTGGGCGAGGATCGCCGGCAGCGCCGACGCGTCCGTCTCGGCCACCATCAGCTTGCCGTCGAAGCGGATGACGGCGTCGTAGGCGTAGCGGCTCACGGCGCCGGCGGGAAAGCCCGAGCCCAGGGTCGTGTGGCCGATGAAGCCCATGTCGGCCCCGGCCGCCCTGGCCATCAGCGTCCCGATCAGCCGTCCGCTGTCGCCGAGCGACAGGGCTTTGGGCATCCGGGCCATGACCGCCCGGTCCTCCGCCGTCAGCGTCGTCGCCAGGGTCGCGGCGATCTGGCCCGCCAGATGCGTATCTCCCGGCGCCGCCCCGTCGATGTCGAACCGTTCGACCCTGATCGGCTCGGCCCGGTTCGCCGGGTCGACATGGGCCACGGTCAACGGCGTGCCCCAGGCGCCGGTGTGGACATAGCGGGTGCGTCCCTGCGCGTGGGTCAGGGTCAGGTGGTCGTGGCCGCCGAGGAACAGGGTCCCGTCGGGGACCGCCGGCAGGATGTCGCGATCCGCCGTCAGGCCCGCATGGCTCATCACCACCAGCAGGCCCTGGCGCGGCGCCTGGCCGATGTGCTCGCGCGCCCAGGCGACCGGGGGCGGTACGTCCAGGGTCGGGCGCACCTTCTCCGGATAGGTCCCGAGCGCCGGTGTTCCCAGCCCCACGATCCGCACCGGCAGGCCGAGGTGAAGAACCACCTCGGATCGCGCCTCGGCCTGGCCGGTCTTCGCGTCGCGGATGTTGGTCAGCACCACCACGCCCATCCGCTGGGCCATGGCCACCGTCGGCCCAAGGTCGTCCAGCAGATCCGCGTCGTGATTGCCCAGGTTCCACACCACCGTCGCCTTGCGCGTCAGGGCCCGCAGGAACGCCCAGTCGACCACGCCGTGCGAGCGCCGCGCCGCCACGTTGCCGCCCTCGAACACGTCGCCGTCGATCAGCACGAGGTTCGCCGCCCCGGGGGCCGCCATCACCCGCTCCATCCGCGCCAGCAGGGCCGCCAGCCGCCCATAGGGCGAATGCAGGTCCGACAGCATCAGCACCCGCAGCCGTCGCGGCGTCGCCAAGGCCAGGCCCGGCGAGGCGAGGGCGGCGGCCAGGCCGAGATGGAGCGTGGTGCGGCGCGTCTGGGTCATCGCGCCGAGGCTAGGGTGATCCTGGCGCCGCCGCTATCCCGGGCCGCGCTGTCAACCGGCCGAACCGCACGCCGTCGTCCACCCCGCTCCGTCATCCTGGGCACCACCGACCCCAGGATGACGGAGTTGAGGAGGTCGCCCGTCCCAAAAGGCCCATCCGCCGCGTCTGAGTGGTCCTCGACGCCCGCAACCGGCGGACGTCACACGTTACAGCCAGTTAATTTGTCCCCGTGCGGCCAAGCGCCCTACGGTCCCGCCACATTTTCCCATGCCGGAGCCTCCGATGCCGCTCGACCGCCGCCAGATCCTCATCTCCGCCGGCGCCGCCGGCCTGGTCGCGGGGGTTCCCGCCCTGGCCAGCGCGGCGGCCAAGCCGGCGGCGAAGGCCTCGGCTGGCGACGCGGCCGTCAACGCCCGTCTCGCCAAGCTCGCCGACACCATCCTCGAGAGCTCGCCGGAGTTCGCCACCTCGCTCGGCCTCGACACCGGCGCCAAGGCCGCCCTGCGCGCCAAGTCGTCCGACAGCTCCTGGGCCGCAGTCGAGGAGGTCGCCCGCCTCTCCGCGACCGAGCTCAAGGCGCTGAAGGCCATGCCCGAGGCGGGGCTCAGCCACGAGGTCCACATCAACAAGGCGGTGGCCGAATACGCCCTCGAACTCGGCGTCGAGGCCGGCAAGTTCAACTACGGCGACAACTCGCTGAAGACCGCCATGAGCGAGAGCGCCACGCCCTACGTGGTGAACCAGCAAAACGGCACCTTCTCCAGCGCCGCCGAGTTCCTCGACAGCCAGCACCCGATCAACGTCAAGTCCGACGCCGACGCCTTCATCGCCCGCCTGCACGGCGTGGCCAAGGCCATCGACGCCGAGACCGACCGCGTGAAGAAGGACGCGGCCCTGGGCGTCATCGCGCCGGACTTCATCCTGGCCAATGCGCTCGGCCAGTTCGACGGCATGCTGAAGGTCCCGGCGGGTCAGTCGCGTTTCGTCACCTCCGTCGCCAATCGCGCCAAGGCCAAGAACATCCCCGGCGACTGGGCCGGCATGGCGACCAAGGTGGTCGAGGCCGAGATCTATCCGGCGCTCGCCCGCCAGCAGGACGCGCTCAAGGCCTGCGCCGCCAAGGCCAATTCCGACGCCGGCGTCTGGAAGCTGCCGCAGGGCGAGGCCTATTACGGCTGGTGCCTGAAGCAGGGCACCAACACCACGCTCTCGGCCGAGGAGGTCCACCAGATGGGCCTCGAGCAGAACAAGGCCATCGAGGCCCGCATGGACGGCCTGCTCAAGGCCCAGGGCATCACCGGCGGCACGGTCGGCGAGCGCATGATCGCGCTCGGCAATGATCCGAAGTTCCTGTTCTCCGACGACGACGCCGGCCGCGCCCAGCTGCTCGCCTACCTCAACAGCCTTATCGCCGACGTGCGGCCGCACCTGGCCAGCCAGTTCAACCTGAAGCTCAAGGCGCCGGTGCAGGTTAAGCGGGTGCCGGTCGAGATCCAGGACGGCGGCGGCCTCGGCTACATGAACAGCGGCTCGCTCGACGGCTCGCGGCCCTCGACCTACTACATCAACCTGAAGTCGACGAAGAACTGGCCGAAGTTCTCCCTGCCGACGCTGACCTATCACGAGACCATTCCGGGCCATGCCTGGCAGGGCGCCTATCTGACCGAGACCGGCCGCCTGCCGCTGATCCGCATCCTGCTCTCCGGCTTCAACGCCTATGTCGAGGGCTATGCCCTCTATGCCGAGCAGCTCGGCGACGAGATGGGCATGTACGAGCACGACTGGGCCGGCCAGCTCGGCTACCTCCAGGCCCAGCGCTTCCGCGCCATCCGCCTGGTGGTCGACACCGGCATGCACGCCAAGAAATGGACCCGCGACCAGGCCATCGACTGGGCGGTGCAGAACTCCGGGCGCACCAAGCAGTCCATGACCAGCGAGATCGACCGCTACATCTCCACCCCTGGCCAGGCCTGCGGCTACAAGGTCGGCCACACCGAGATCAACCGACTGCGCGACAAGGCCAAGCAGGCCCTGGGACCGAAGTTCGACGTCCGCGTCTTCAACGACATCCTGGTCAAGACCGGCGCCGTCCCCCTGACCGTCCTCGGCTCCGAAGTCGACGCCATGGTCGCCCGCGGCGGCAAGGCCTGACCGCACCCCACCAAGACGTCATCGCCGGGCTTGTCCCGGCGACCCATACGCGCCGGTTGTCCAAGCCAATCCCAAGACTCTGAGATCATGGGCGGCCGGGACAAGCCCGGCCATGACGTCGGGAGAGAGGTATCCCGTGATTTTCCGCCAAGTCCTGATCTTAGTCGTCGCCGCGCTGGCGTTCGCCGCCGCGGCCCACGCCAAGCCCGTCGATCTCGTCGCCCAGGCCTTGCCGACCATAGACAAGGTCGACGCCGACTGGCTGCCCGCCATGAAAGCCGGCGACGCCGATCGGCTTGCCGAGCCCTATGCGCGGGACGCCGTCTTCGTCACCCCGGACGGCAAGGCGATCGTCGGCCATGACTCCATCGCCGACCTCTACCGGGCCGGCGCCGCCTCGGGCCGCAAGGTGATCGACGGCGGCATCCATCGCCTGGGCGCGCGCGAGGGCGGCGGCGGAATGGTCTACGAATGGGGAACCGGGGGCTCGACCAGGATCGGCCCCGACGGCGCGCGGACGACCCACGAGGGCCAGTACCTCACCGTCTGGAAACGCGACGAGGCCGGCGCCTGGCGGATCATCCGCAACATGGCCTTCTAGGGCCGGCTGCGCTCCAGGACCTGCCGTCCCGGAGCGCCGGGAGCAGGGTCAGCGGGCCGCCAGCTCCGCCTGACGGGCGGCGGCGGTGACGAGGGGCCGGTTGAGTCGCGCCAGACCGGCTCGAATGGACGTCTCCCGGCAAGCCTGTCGCGCCGCCTCGTCGATATCGATGGGCCTGACCTCGTACGGAAGCGTGCAGGCGGCCGAAGCAGCTCGCGCGATGCGATCGAACATGATCCCCGCGTCCGAACGCGTGGTGAGGTCCAGGTCGTCGAAGCGGACCGAGACATCCTGGCGATACCGCTCCGGGTTGGTCCAGCGCCGGTGCGCCACAGAGACTCGAGTGTCCGGCGCCGAGGCCCGCGCCCCCGTTGTTGCGGAGGGGCCGCCGGCCAACGCGGAGGATGCGCCGAGGGAGACGGCTGCGCTCAGGGCGAGCAGGAGCGGGGCGAAGGAGCGGTGTGAAAGAGCCATTGTCGGCCTCGTCGGAAACGGCTTCCCGGGATGGGCAGCCCATGACCCGTACAGAAGGCGACGAACCGCGCCGCGCGGCAGGATGGAGGGCCGATGGGCGGCTGAGGGTTTTCCGATATTTCCGGGATGATCGCTTCTGGCGGGCCCCGTCGCGGCGATCGGAGGCGGATTCCGTGATAGTCTCGTCGGGCATGAACGGGATCACCGAACTCTCCGCAGCTATCGAGCTGGCGCATGAGCCGGATTTCCGCCTGGGGGTGCTGCTCGTCAGTCCGTCGGCCTGCCGGGTTGAGGTCGCGGGCGAGGAGCGGCGGATCGAGCCTCGCGTCATGGAAGTCCTGGTTCGCATGACCCGCTCGCTCAACCAGACGGTCACGCGCGATGAGCTGATCGCGGCCTGCTGGGGGGGCCGCTTCATCGGCGACGACGCGGTAAGCCGGGTCATCTACCAGCTCCGCAACCTTGCCCGCGACATCGAGCCGGCGCCCTTTGCGCTCGAGACCGTCCCGAAGGTGGGCTTCCGGCTGGTCGCGTCGGATGGCGAAACCGCCCCGGCCGATGTCACCGAAGTCGCGCGGCAGGCCGCCGCTCAAACCTCCGATCCTGGCCGGGCCTCGTTCGGAACGCCGCGGACCGCGGCGGGTTGGGCGCTCGCCGCCGTGCTCGTCCTGGTCCTGGCGGCGGTCGGCGCATGGTCGGTTTCGCAGGTGCTTCGGATTGCGGCTCAGAATGGCCGGGTCGAGGTCGCGCTGTTCGAGCCGCTGCAACAGAACGATCCCGGTTTGCGGCGCTACGCCGAAGGCGTCTCCGAGGCTGTCGTGCGAACCCTGATCAGCAACGGCGTGAAGACCACCCGCCGCGTCGCGGAAGGCCCGCGGAGTAACGCCGAGTTCAAGGTTATGGGCACGGTCGACCACAGCGGGCCCGGATACATGATCAACGCTCAGGTGCTCGACCGGCGCACCGGCGATGTGCTTTGGTCGCGGCGCTTCGATCGCCGCGCCGAGGAGGCGCTGGAGTTTCAGGAAGAGGCGGCCAACCGGATCGCGGACACGCTGGACTGCGCGATCTGGCATCGCACGGCGGGTCGCAAGCGGATGACGGCCGAACTCTTCTCGCTGTTCCTCAACGCCTGCGTCGCCGGGCACGAGACCTTCTGGGACGCGCGACCGTTCATGGAAGTGACCGGACGCCTCGTCCAGGCGGCGCCGAACTATTCCTATGCGCATTCCCTCCATGCCATGGCCCTTGCGGTGGTGGCCTCCGATCCTCTCACCAGCGAGGCGGACAACCGATCGCTGAGCCGGGGGGCCGAGGCGGAGGCGCGGCGTGCGCTTCAACTCGAACCGCGCAACGGCGAGGCCTATCTTGCCCTCGGAAGCCGTTTTGGTGGGCCGGGCCACTGGCTGGAGCGGGAGCGCAACTTCGTGCGCGCGGCCGAGCTCAGCCCGACATTGAGGTTCGTCAGGAGCCGCTATATCGGGGTGCTCCGCGAGGTCGGCTGGTGGGACGAAGCCTTGGCGATGAATCGGCGGACGATCGCCGACGACCCCTTCTCGACGGGACAACTGAGCAGCCTGGTGTTGCTCCGGGCCGCTGCGGGCGACCTCGTCGAGGCGGAGGCCCTGAGCAAGCGCCTCGATCGGCTCGACCCGCAGGTCGGGCGCCGGCTTCGGTATACGACCACCTTCTGGTGGGGCGAACCGGGCCAGGCGCGCGCGCAACTGCGCCTCTACGCGGATCCCGATGATCCGGCCACACTGGCCTGCCATGAGGCCTATCTCGAACGCCTGGATCGGGCGGCCGGCGCGCGCCTGCGGGGCTTGCCCGCGCAATGCGTCGTCCAAACCGACTGGCGGGTGCGGATGCTGGCGCGGCAGGGCGATATCGACGGCGCCTATGCCGTGTTGGCCGCCGAGGCCCGACCCCCGACAAATTCGACGCTGTTCTTCTACCCGGAGATGAAGGCCTTCCGGCGGGACCCCCGCTTCATGCCCCTCGCCCGCGGTCTGGGCC
>CAMFHW010000236.1 GCA_945952175.1 uncultured Phenylobacterium sp.
ACAGTTCGGCCACCGGGCGGTGCTCGACGCTGAGCTCGGAACAGATGCGCTGGGCCTGGCGCTCGTGGTCGTCGACCACCAGGACGCGGCCGCCTGCCCCACCGAGCCGCGAGGCGGCGCCGGCGATCACGCCCATGCGCCGGCCCGAGGCCTCGCGCTCGCGCAGCTCGTCGATCACCAGCTTCAGGCGGGTCAGGCTGCGCACGCGGGCGAACAGCATGACGTCGTCGATCGGCTTGGTCAGGAATTCGTCGGCGCCCGCCTCCAGGCCCGAGATGCGGTCCGCGCGGCCGTCCAGGGCGGTGACCAGCACCACCGGCACGTGACGGGTCTCTGGGTCGTTCTTCAGCCGCCGGCAGACCTCGAAGCCGTCCATGCCGGGCATCATCACGTCCAGCAGGACGATGTCGGGCTTTTCCGCCGCGGCCACCGCCAGCGCGGTCGGACCGTCATGGGCGGTGAGCACCTCGTAGTACTCGGCCGTCAGCTTGGCCTCGAGGAGCCGGACGTTCGCCTCGATGTCGTCAACGACCAGGATGCGGGCGGACATAGGACTAACTCAGGAGCCGACGGATCGTGTCGAGGAAATGAGAAACCGAGATTGGTTTAGAAATGTATGCTTCGCAGCCACCCTCGCGGATGCGCTCCTCATCGCCCTTCATGGCGAAGGCGGTGACCGCCACGACCGGGATCGAGGCCAGGTCGTCGTCCTCCTTCAGCCACTTGGTGACCTCAAGGCCCGAGATCTCCGGAAGCTGGATGTCCATGAGGATCAGGTCGGGGCGATGTTCGCGGGCCAAGGCGAGCGCCTGCAAACCCTCGCGCGTCTGCAGGGTTTCGTAGCCCTGGGCGTCGAGCAGATCATGAAACAGCTTCATGTTCAGCTCGTTATCCTCGACGATGAGGACTTTCTTGGCCATTGACGTCCCGACGATGCTTTCGGGTCGGTGCGAATCGAGCGCCTTCCCCACCATGGCGTCGTTGATCACACGGATATCCTTAAACTCGCGTTAGTCGCGTCTGGAGCGCCTTTGTCCGAGCCCCTCAAGCCCACGGTCGAGATCCCGATCCTCACCAATATGGGGGTCGATCCGGCGCGTCGCCTGGTCATCGTCGACGTCGATGAGGTGCTGGGCCTGTTCATGCAAGGCTTCGGCCGCTTCCTGGAGGATCAGGGGCTGGAATTCCGGGTCGAGAAGTTCGCCCTGTTCCAGAACATCTACAAGCCAGGCGAGACCACCCATCTCGACATCGCCGAGGGCCGCCTTCTCTACGACGACTTCTTCCGCGAGGCCTGCGCCGACATGCCGCTCGCGCCCGGAGGGCCCGAGGCGCTGCGGGCGCTCGCCGAGCGCGCCTCCATCGTCATCCTGACCAACGCGCCCGGCCAGGCGCGCGAGGCGCGCGCCCGCTGGCTGGTTCGCCACGGCATGGACTATCCGCTGTTGCTGAACACCGGGCCGAAGGGGCCATTGGTGGCAGGCCTGGCGGCCCAGGTCGCGGCTCCGATCGCCTTCGTCGACGACCTGCTGCCGAATCTCGATTCGGTGGCCGAGCACGCGCCGGCCGTGGCGCGGTTCCAGATGGTCGCGGACGAGCGGCTACGCCCCCTAGCGCCCGCCAAGCCCGACCTTCACACCCGCATCGACGACTGGGGGGCGCTGCGCCTGGCGATCGAGGCGGCGCTGGGCTAGCTCCGACAGGCGCGGGCTGGCCGCCGCACCGGTGAGCCGCAGCAGCTCCTGCTCGATCTGATCGCCCCAGGCCCGCCAGTTGAGGCGCGCCTCGAAGGCCTCGCGCGCGCCGATCTGCAGGTCGCGATAGGCGGCCGCATTCGACCACACCGCGGCGATCGCACGAACATAGTCCGCCGGCTCGGCGTCGAGCGGCAGAAGCAGGCCGTTTTCGCCGTTGCGGACAATGGTCCCCACCCCGCCGGTGTCGGCGCCGATCGGCGGCAGGCCGAAGGCGCAGGCCTCGCAATAGGCCAGGCCATAGGCCTCCTGGCGGCTGGGCATGATGAAGAAGGCGCTGTCGCGGAACAGTCCCTCCAGCCGGGCCGCCTGCTCCGGGTCGGACTTGTCGAGCCGGCCATGGATGACCACGCCCTCGACGCCCTCCGCCTGGGGCGGCGAGCAGCCGGCGATGTGCAGCTCGGCGTCGCCGAACCGCTCCCGCAGGCCGCGCAGCACCTCGAGGACCAGGTCGCCGCCCTTGCGCGCCCAGTCATAGCCGACGAACAGCAGCTTCAGGGGGCCGCTGTTGGGCCGCAGGGCCCCTTGGCCCGGCTCGACGTCGAAATTGGCTCCGAACGGCACGACGCGGAACCGGTCCTGCGGCTGGCCGTAATAGCTCGCCGCGGTGCGGACCGCCCATTCGGAGCTGAGGCACAGGCTGGCGCGGGTGGCCAGCAGCGCGCGCTGCTGGCGGTCGCCGTTGCGGCGCGCCCGTGGGCTGAGCTGCGAGAACTGCGGGTAGTAGTCGACGATGTTCGCGAAGAAGCCGTCGGAGCAATAGAGCGTCGGATAGCGGCCGTTCAGGCCGACGATCTTGTGGACGGCATTGATGGCGACGACGGCGTCCGGCTTCAGCGCGTCGAGCCGTGGGCGCAGGGTCTGGGCGAAATACTCGGCCACCAGGGGCTCGCGCGTCGGCGAAAGGCCGAAGCGGCGTAGGTGGGCGGCGCGCTGCAGCAGCCAGTCGGCGCGCGGCGTGTCGATCACCTCGACCTGCGAGAAGCGCCGGCGAAGCTCGCGCAGCGCATAATAGGGCAGGCCGCTCCAAGACGACCGGTTCAGCGGGTTATCGATGGCGAGGAACGCAAGACGCATGAACTGCTCTGACGCGATGCTAAACGGACGAGGTCTCTAACCGGCGGTTGCGACAAATCCGTCCATTCGGCGTTCGGGCGTCGTTCGACATGCGTGACAAGAATCTTGGCGAGCCCGACGCCCTCTACGGCGCCACGGCCGGATAACTCTCCGCGGCGCGATTCGGTTCACCCTGGGCCCAACAAGTTTTAACCAGGCGCCGGGGCGCCATTGAAATCGGCGCCGAACCGGAACAAACCATGACCCCATGATCCGCATCGGCGTGGATTTCGGCGGCACCAAGATCGAGGCGGCGGCGCTGGACGCCGCGGGGCGGTTCGTCGCGCGTGTGCGGGCCCCCTCGCCCCGCGACTACGAGGCCGGGCTCGAAGCGGTCCGCGCCCTGGTCGAGGAAGCCGAGCGCCAGGCCGGCGTCCGCGTCGCGGCCGTCGGGGTCGGCGGGCCGGGATCGCCCTCGCCGCGCACCGGCCTGATGCGCAACGCCAATTCGACGGAGTTGAACGGCCGCCCCTTCCCCGCGGACCTCGCCCGCACGCTCGGCCGCCCCGTACGCTACGCCAACGACGCCAACTGCCTGGCCCTGTCGGAGGCGACCGACGGCGCGGGCCAGGGCGCGCGCATCGTCTTCGCCGTCATCATCGGCACCGGCTGCGGCGCCGGGATCGTGGTCGATGGCGGCCTGCTGGAAGGGGGCAACGCGCTCTCCGGCGAATGGGGGCACATGCCCCTGCCCTGGCCGCAGGGCGGCGCCGAGCATCCCGGTCCCGCCTGCTGGTGCGGGCGGCGGAACTGCATGGAGCTGTGGGTGTCCGGCGCCGGCTTCGCCCGGGCGCACGGCGGCGGGGTGAGCGCCCAGGCCATCGTCGAGCGCGCCCGGCTGGGCGAGGCCGACGCGGCGGCCGCGCTGGACGCCTATGTCGACCGCCTGGCCCGGGGACTGGCGGTGATCGCCGACGTGCTCGACCCCGACGTCGTGGTGCTGGGCGGCGGCATGTCCAATGTGGACGAGCTCTACGAGCGCCTGCCCGCGGCGATCGCGCCCTACGTCTTCACCGACGCCTACGAGGTTCCGGTGCGCCGGGCGCGGCATGGCGATTCCTCCGGGGTGCGCGGCGCCGCCTGGCTGTGGCCGCTGGAGCCGGAGCGGTGAGCGCGCTCTGCCGCGACTGCTTCGAGCGCGGCGACTTCTCACGCCGCTGCCCGCGCTGCGCCTCGCCCCGCCTGGCCGTCCACGCCGAGCTCGAGACCCTGTCCATCGCCCACATGGACTGCGACGCCTTCTACGCCTCGGTCGAGAAGCGCGACCGCCCGGACCTGCGCGATCAGGCGGTGATCGTCGGCGGCGGCAAGCGCGGCGTGGTGACCACCTGCTGCTACATCGCCCGCATCAGCGGCGTGCGCTCGGCCATGCCGATGTTCAAGGCGCTGCAGGCCTGCCCCCAGGCGGTGGTGATCAAGCCTGACTTCTCGAAATACCGCACGGAGAGCCGGCGGATCATGGAGATGGTGCGCGACCTGACGCCCCTGGTGCAGCCGCTGTCGCTGGACGAGGCGTGGATGGACCTGTCGGGCACCGCGCGCCTGCACGGCATGCCGCCGGCCGAGACCCTGGCCCGGCTGCAGGCCCGCATCGAGGCCGAGGTCGGCATCACGGTCTCCATCGGCCTGGCCGCCAACAAGTTCCTCGCCAAGATCGCCTCGGACCTCGACAAGCCGCGCGGCTTCTCGGTGATCGGCGGCGGCGAGGCGCAAAGCTTCCTGGCCTCGAAGCCCGTCGGCATCCTGCCCGGGGTGGGCCCGGCCATGGTCTCGTCGCTGGAGGCGCTGAACTACCGCACGGTCGGCGACATCGCCGCCGCCGACCCGAAGGTGCTGGCCACCCGGTTCGGCTCCGGGGGCCTGCGGCTGCACAACCTCGCCCACGGCCGCGACAGCCGCAGCGTCGATCCCGACCAGGTGCGCAAGTCGATCAGCGCCGAGACCACCTTCGAGAACGACCTGAAGACCTTCGCCGAGCTCGACGACCGGCTGACCTGGCTGGCCGACAAGGTGGCGCGCCAGTCGCGCGGCGGGAACCTGGCCGGCCGGGTGGTGACCCTGAAGCTGCGGACCAGCGACTTCCGCATCCTGACCCGCCGCAAGGCCCTGCCCCAGCCGACTCAGACCGCCCGGACCATCCTGGCCGTCGGGCGCGAGCTCCTGACCCAGGAATTGAAGACCGGCGCGCCCGGCCGGCGCTTCCGGCTGATCGGGGTGGGAATCACCGATCTGGCCGAGCCGGGCGCCGTCGAAGCGGACTTTTTCGCCGGCGACGAACGCCGCGCCCTGGCCGGCGAAAAGACCGCCGACGCGATCCGCGCCCGATTCGGCGCCGACGCCGTCACCTCGGCCCGCGCCCTGAAGGCGAAATCTTCGGCTCAGGATTGAATTTCGGGGAGCCAAGGGCCATCTGCGCCGTTGTCCGGGTGGTTATTCCCCAACCATCGGAGCGATCTCGCCCCCAGCGACGATTTCGACCCTTCCAAACCGCCGTCTTTTCCATATCTAATTCATAGGTAGGGCGGCCCCGTGGCCGCTCAGGAGACCTGTTCGATGGCCGAGCGTAAGCAAGGTGATCAGGCGACGGGCGACCGGTCCGCAGTGATCACCCAGACAAAGACGAAGACTCAACGGCCTTCGCTGTACAGGGTGCTGCTTCTGAACGACGACTACACTCCGATGGAGTTCGTGGTCTATGTTCTGGAACAGTACTTCCACAAGTCGCGCGAAGACGCGACCAGGATCATGCTGCACGTCCACCAACATGGGGTCGGCGTCTGCGGCGTGTTCACTTATGAAGTGGCGGAAACGAAGGTGGCTCAGGTCGTTGATACTGCCAGGCGGCATCAGCACCCGCTTCAATGCACCATGGAAAAGGACTAGGCCCCGTTGCCTTCATTCTCGCGCCAACTCGAAGAGTCGCTCCATCGCGCCGTCGCTTTCGCCAACCAGCGCAAGCACGAGTACGCCACCCTGGAGCACCTCCTTCTGTCACTCATCGACGATGAGGACTCCGCAGCCGTCATGCGCGCCTGCGATGTGGACCTCGCGGCGCTGAAGACCACCCTCACCAACTATGTGGACAATGAGCTCCGCTCCCTCGTCGTCGACGACGGCGAGGACGCCAAGCCGACGCCCAGCTTCCAGCGGGTGATCCAGCGGGCGGTGATCCACGTGCAATCGTCCGGCCGCGAGGAAGTGACCGGGGCGAACGTGCTCGTCGCGATCTTCTCGGAGCGCGAAAGCCACGCCGCCTACTTCCTGCAAGAGCAGGACATGACGCGCTACGACGCGGTCAACTACATCGCCCACGGCATCGCCAAGAAGGCCGGCGCGTCCGAAGCCAAGGCCGTCAAGGGTTCCGAAGACGAGGAGAAGCCGTCGGTCAAGACCGGCGGCGAGGCGCTCGACGCCTACTGCGTGAACCTCAACGAGAAGGCCAAGCAAGGTAAGGTCGATCCGCTGATCGGCCGCTCCAGCGAGGTCGAGCGCTGCATCCAGATCCTGTGCCGGCGCACCAAGAACAACCCGCTGCTGGTCGGCGACCCTGGCGTCGGCAAGACCGCCATCGCCGAGGGCCTGGCCCGCAAGATCATCAACGGCCAGGTGCCGGAGGTGCTCTCGGGCTCGACCATCTTCTCGCTCGACATGGGCGCGCTGCTGGCCGGCACCCGCTATCGCGGCGACTTCGAGGAGCGCGTGAAGCAGGTCGTCAAGGAGTTGGAGAACCACCCCGACGCGATCCTGTTCATCGACGAGATCCACACGGTGATCGGCGCCGGCGCGACCAGCGGCGGGGCGATGGATGCGTCGAACCTGCTGAAGCCGGCCCTGGCCTCGGGCACCCTGCGCTGCATGGGCTCGACCACCTACAAGGCTGTCTCTTATACACATCTCCGAGCCCACGAGACAAGAGGCAATCTCG
>CAMFHW010000237.1 GCA_945952175.1 uncultured Phenylobacterium sp.
CGTCCGGATGTGGCTCGCGCCGGAGAGCGTCAGCTGCGATCCGTCGGCAAGCACGACCTTTCGGGTTTCTCCGACGGTCGTCGCATAGTCGGTGGAGCTGCTGGTCTGCCGGGGCAGAACAGCGATCGCGACGGCGGCCGCAGCCGCTACCCCGGCCATTCCGACCCAGACCGAGCGCCGCAAGGGCATCCGGCGGGCGTCCAGCGCGACGACCTTGGGGGCGGCGGTCATGGCCGCCTCTCGGGCCGGCGGGCGATCGAGATCGGGGCTGTCCAAGTCGAGCCACAGGGCCTCGACGGCTTCGTAGGCGACCGCGTGGTCTCGGTCGGCCTCCAGCCAGGCCTGGAAGGCCTGCCAGGCCTCCAAGTCGGGCTCGCCTTGCAGGCGCGCAAACCAGTCGGCGGCCTCCAGGTCGGCGTTGGGCGTCGCGGAAGTCATAGCGGTGCCGCAGCTTTTCGTCGGCGCGCGGACCGTGCGCGTCGGCTCATTGACGGCGCCGGCGTGAGGACGCCTCGCCCATTGGCCGCCGGGTGATGCGAAAATGGCGCATTCATCGGCCGACCCTTACCATGATGTGCCGCAAGGCCAGGCTGATATGCTTTTCAACCGAGCTTCGTGAAATTCCTAGCCGGGCGGCGGTCTCGGCGTGGGTCAGGCCCTCGAATTTGTGGAGCCGGAATACCTCCTGGGTCTGGGGCGCCAGGCTCGCCAGCGCGGTGGCGATCTTCTCGAGGCGTTGACGGGCGATCGCGCTCGCCTCGGCGTCCGGCGCATCGACGACATCCAGAGCGCCGACCGAGACGTGGTGGGTGCGCCGCCACTCGGCCTCCCGGGCTCCCCGGCGGCGATCGGTACGCAGCCGGTCGAGCATGAGGTTGTGCGCAAGGCGATAGAGATAGGCGGGCGGGTTCAGGACTTCCTCGTCGCCCGCCTCCCGGACCTTGACGAACAGCTCCTGCAAGAGGTCCTCCACCTCCGCCTGCGGTCCGAGGCGGGCGTGGAAAAAGCGCCGCATGTCCTCGCGTCGCCGCAAGTAGCACGCCAGCAGGGGGGAGGTTGTCGTCAAGCTACGCGCCTAGCGGGCCAGTGCGCGAGCCGAAGCCTGGGCGGTGCGAACGCGGATCGGCATGTTCGGCGGCCTCCCTTGTGTCGTCTGGGCCTGCATCGCCCCCTGCGGCGCCAGACATGGCCCGGCCTGTTGCGTGAGGCAAGCCCGGCGCGCGCCCGCAAATCGGTGAGGCGCTTCGTCTTGCTAGCCGTCAGCTAACAGACGGGCGGACCGTCCGCCGCCTAGGGAGGTCGCTGACCATGCGCCACATGACATCGATGCTCGCGGGACCCGACGGCCACCCGGGGCGCACAATTCACCAGTTCCAGGCGACCTGAACCGTGCGTCCCTTGTTCCTGCATCTCGATGGAGCGCTTGACAGCCAGACGGCGTTGCTCGCCGCGGGCCGTTTCCGCCGCCTGGCCGCCCACGACCTCGGACCCGACCTCCGGCTCTGGGCGGTTACGGGTTCGATGGAGGCGCTTGTTTCGCGCCTGATGCATCACTTTCCTGCGGTCACGCCAGACCTGATTTTTGCAGGATCCAGGGACTTTCACCACATCACGCCCGCCCTGGTGGAACGCGCGCTTGCCGTGCCGGGGGCGGGCCCGGTGACGGTGATTCATTTCGGAGCCGAGCCTGCCTGGGAGAGGGGCGCGGCGCGGCTGTCGCGTCGAAATTGGGCGCGGCACGCAGCAGGAAATCCCCTGGTCGATCGGGTTATTTCGGTTGGCGTCCGAGAGGCCAGGACAGGAGACCTCGCCCGCAGGGCCGATGAAGACCTGATCCACGCCGGGAAGGTCGAGGCCTATCCCTTCCGGCTGGCCAGCGGCGAAATGGCGCTCGAGGCCGGCGGGCTCCAGTGGCCGACCCTTGAGGCCCTGGGCTTTGCGGCCTTCGCAGACCTGCTGGCGTCACGGATCCGGACCAACGCCGTCTACGTGACCATCGACAAGGCGGTCCTCAGCAACTGGGAACCGGCCGCTGGCGAGGCGCACGGCGGGTTCGGTCTGCGCGCGCTCGAACGACTGATGCGCGCGACCATCGCGGGACGCTGGATGATTGGGGCCGATGTGGTCGGCGACTGGTCGCGAGCGCGCTTTGGACCGGATTTGATCTCAGGGCTCGCAAAGCGCGCCGAGGCGTGGACGAACCGTGCGCGACGTCCCGAGGGAGACCGCGAGCTCCAGAGGCTCGCCGACGAGACCACCAACCTGCGCCTGCTGCGCATGTTTTGCGAAAGGCTGCAGCCGCAGCATCCACGCCTCGTGGCGGGCGAGCGGCGTACGGCCTGATGCGCTCCTTCCATCTGATCAGTCTGCTCCTCGGGGGCGGCCTTGGGCCTATCCAGGGTCCGCCGCCGCCGTGCGAGGCCGTGACCCGGCCCGCGCCGTCGCGCTCGCTCGGGCCTGGAGCACCGGGGGACACCGGGCATGCCATTCCGCGAGGACCCGGCGCGTCGCCCTGCCGCAGGACGCCGCCGCCAGCGCCGGACGGGCCGAAACGATGAGGCGCTTCCCGCCACGCGCCGTCATTCGTCGACTCCTCCCCGAGCCGACCGTCCATGCGCCTGACTCGAACCGAATGACGCCTGTCCAGCCCGCCGCCCTGCGCCGCGCCGCTGCGGTCGCCCTTTGCCTCGTCTCGCTCCTCGCCGCCTGGTCGCCAGCGGGGGCCGGCGCGCACGACCCGGTTTCCCCGTCGACGTCCAGGTCGCTGGCGGAGGATCCCTGGGAGCCCATCAACCGCAAGGTCCAGGGTTTCAACGATGGCTTGGACGTGGCCGTCTTCGGCCCGGTGACCCATCTCTACTTGCGCGCGCCGAACGACGTCCGCAGGGGCCTCGGCTCCGCAGTGCGAAACCTTCGCGAACCGCGCTGGACGCTGAACGCATTGGCGCAAGGGCACGGCCATCAGGCCGCTGTCTCAGCGGCGCGCTTCGCGACCAATTCGACGGTCGGCGTGCTCGGTTTGGTCGACGTCGCCGAACGCGTCGGGCTTGCGCCGCAGCCGGCGGATTTCGGCCAGACCCTTGGGCGCTATGGTCTGCGGCCCGGCCCGTATCTGGTTCTGCCGATCCTGGGCCCGCACAACGTGCGCGACGCCGTCGGACGGCTGGTCGACACCTTGACCGATCCGGTCAGCCTCGCAGCGGGCGGCCTGGGCACGACCTTCGGCGGCTCTCGCCTGGCCGTATCGGCTCTCGACTATCGCGCTGATGCGGATCCTGCCTTGGCTGCGCTCTCTGACGCCGCGGACCCCTATGTGGTGATGCGGTCGGCCTACTTGCAGCAGCGCGACGCCCTGGTGCGGCAGGCGCGGGGCGAGGACGAAGCGCTACCTGACTTCCCCTCCGAGACACCTGCGCCATGACCCGCCGCTTCGGCCGAACGGCCTATCAGCCCGTCGCGGCGGCCCGCCGCATGAGCCGCCGCGGTCTGTTCGCGGGCGCCTTCGCGATCTATGCGTTGGCGCCGGGCTTGGCCGCCGCGCAGGCAGCGGCGGGCGGCTTCCGCGATCTGGGCGCCGAAGCCTTCGTTCAGAGCCAGGCGCAGAGGGTCATCTCCACACTGGCGGACAACCGCATGGCGGAGGCCGAGAAACAAAAGGTGTTTCGCGCCTTGGTGGACGAGGTGGCCGACGTCCCGCGGATCACCCTCTTCGTGCTCGGCCGCTATGCGCGGACACTGAGCCCCGATCAGGAGAAGGCGTTCGCGGCGGCGTTCCGGACCTATGCTGAAGCGGTCTATCGCGACCGTCTCTCCGACTATCACGGCGAGCGCCTGAAGGTGACGGGTTCGCTCGTGCGCAGGGCCGGGGATGTCGTCGTCAATACCGAGGTCTCCGGAGGCCGGATGAGCCGCCCCATGATGGTGGCCTGGCGGGTTCAGTCCGCGCAGGGCCGGTGGCGTGTGGTCGACGTGCAGGTCAAAGGCGTCTGGCTGGCGATCACCCAGCAACAAGACTTTGTCTCCACCCTGGACAACGCCCACGGCGACATCGAGGTGCTGATCGCCCAACTCAGGCGCGCCCCGGCGGGCCAGGGACACCACACGGGGGGCTCCAGATGAGCGAGCCTGCTGGCGACACCCGAGACCTGGTCGAACCCGCGCTGGGCGCACTGGTCCTGTTCGTGGCCAGCGCGATCCTTGCCTATCTGATCCAAATCGGAGGCCTGCGGCCGACGCCGCCACAATATGCGCTGTTCGGCCGCTTCGGGGAGGTGGGGGGGCTCGCGGCCGGCGCGCCGGTGCGGCTCGCCGGCGTAAGGGTGGGGGCCGTCTCGCAGATCGAACTGGATCCCAAGACCTATATGGCCGTCGTCCGTGTCCGGATCGACCGCAGCGTGCGCGTGCCGAGCGACTCCACGATGAAGATCGCCAGCGACGGCCTGCTCGGCGGCGCCCATGTCTCGATCGCCCCGGGAGCCGCCGCCGAAATCCTGCCACCGGGGGGCGAGATCCCCAACACGCAAGGCGCGGTGGACCTGTTCGGGCTGATCGGTCAGGCGATCCGCCCCGCCCCTGCGCCGCCGACTTCGTGAATCATGGCTGCTGGCCGCGAGAAACTCGATCCGCTGTCTCCGCTCGGCCGCGGCGTCCTGGCGCTCCTCGCCGCGATCGGAGCAGCCTCGAGCTTCATCGGCCGCGCCGTCTGGGCCACGATCACCCCGCCGTGGTACGGGCGCCCGCTGCTGCGCCAACTGTGGGCCATGGGCTATCTTTCTCTGCCAGTCGTCGGGCTGACGGCGGGGTTCACGGGCGCGGCGCTGGCGTTGAACATCGTGTCCGGTGGAAGCCGGATCAATGCCGATCAAGTGCTCCCCCAGATCGTCGCCCTGGGGATCACCCGCGAACTCGGGCCTGTCCTCACCGCCTTGATGCTCGCGGGGCGGGTGTCGGCCGCGATCGCCGCCGAGATTGGCGCAATGCGGACCAGTGAGCAGATCGACGCCCTGCAGACCTTGTCCACCGACCCATTCCACTACCTGATCGCGCCGCGCCTTCTGGCTGGCCTGCTGGCTGCACCGCTGCTCACAGCCATAGCCGACCTCGTCGGCCTCGCGGGCGGCTGGTCCGTTGCGGTCTATCATCTGGATTTCGACCCGAGGCTCTACGCCGAGCGAACCCTCGACTTCTTGTCGCCCGGGGATGTTGGCGTCGGTCTTGTGAAAGCCTTGGTCTTCGGCGCGATCGTTGCGCTGATGGGGTGCCTCAACGGCTTTCGCGCCACGGGTGGCGCCCGCGGGGTCGGGCGCGCCACCACCCAGGGCGTGGTGACGGCGGCCGTCCTGGTGTTCGCCGCCGACTATGCGATCACCTATCTGGCCGCGGCGCGTCCATGATCGGCGACGACGTGTTGGTGTGGCGCGAGGTTCGCAAAGGCTTCGGCCGATCGATCGTCCTGGATCGATTGGATATGACCGCCCGACGAGGCCGGTCGCTGGTCATCTTGGGCGCTTCGGGGCAGGGCAAGTCGGTGGCCCTGAAGCTTGCCGCCGGTCTGCTGCAACCCGACGCGGGTCAGGTGCTGATCGAAGGACGCGATCTCGCTCGCCAATCGGCGGCGGGACGCAAGGCGCTGCTCGCGAGGACAGGCATGCTGTTCCAAGGCGCCGCCTTGTTCGACAGCCTGCCGGTCTGGGAGAATGTCGCCTTCCGCCTGCTGAACGCCGAACGATCTTCGCGCGCGGAGGGGCGTGCTCGCGCGCTCCTGGCGCTGCGACGGGTGCGCCTCGACGCCGACGTCGCCGACAAGCGGCCGAGCCAGCTTTCCGGGGGCATGCAGAAGCGCGTCGGCCTGGCTCGCGCGATCGTCGCCGATCCGGAATTGCTGTTCTTCGATGAGCCCACCACGGGCCTCGACCCCATCACCGCCCGGGCCATCGACGCTCTGATCCTGGACCAGGTCCGTCGGCTTGGCTGCACCGCGGTCACGATCACCCACGACATCGCCTCGGCGCGCCGCATCGGCGACGACATCGCTCTGCTGGGGCGCGGGCGGATCCTTTGGCGCGGCCCGGCCGCGGCGCTTGATCGGCCGGAGGACCCTGCGCTCGACCAATTCGTGCACGGTCGCGCGGAAGGACCATTGGCGCTGGCGCCTTAAGGCGCTTGCCAGCGGATCAGCCGGTCGCCGCTCGAGCCTTCAAGTCGTCGGCG
Organism: uncultured Phenylobacterium sp.; assembly: GCA_945952175.1. Lineage (GTDB taxonomy): Bacteria > Pseudomonadota > Alphaproteobacteria > Caulobacterales > Caulobacteraceae > Phenylobacterium. Next base: position 6,211 of record CAMFHW010000237.1, read on the forward strand.
AAGGCGGCGAAGAGCCGACGCATGGCGGGCTTCTTGTAGGGGAACAGGTCCTCGGGATCGAGGTCGTGGACGATCATCGCCACGTCGATCTCGAAGACCAGCAACCGCCCGTCCGGAGCCTCCGCGCAGTCAATGCCGAAATAGTCGAGCCCCACGCGGCGGCGCAGGGCGTCGAACGCCGCCGCGTGGCGAACGGCGAAGTCCTGGTCGAAGGTCTGCATCCAGGCGGCCTCTTCGGCGCGCCGCTCCGGATGGTCCGTCATGCCCGCGCTCAAATAGTGGACCATCCAATCGGGCGAGGTCGCGAAGTGGCTTGGAAAGGCCTGTCCGCCGATGAAGGCCACACGCTGTTTGCGGTAGTACCCATCCGGCCCGGCATAGGGGATGAAAGGCGCGACGTAGAACATGTCGTCCGGATGGGCGTCGAGATAGGTCCAAAGCTCGGCGAGCGCGCAAAGGCGCACGAGCCCCTTGCCGGCATGAGTGTCGACCGGCCGGATCAGCAGCGGGAACGGCGGTCCGTGTCCTTCGGACAGGTAAGTGTGCAGCTCCCTGCGGGCCAGCTTGCGGTTGGGTGGCG
>CAMFHW010000238.1 GCA_945952175.1 uncultured Phenylobacterium sp.
CGGACTTCACCACCTGCGGCAGGAACATCTTGCCCGAGCCGAACAGGTCGCCGACGACGTTCATGCCGTCCATCAGCGGGCCTTCGATCACGTGCAGCGGGCGCTCGGCCTGCTGGCGGGCCTCCTCGGTGTCGGCCTCGATGAACTGGGTGACGCCATGGACCAGGGCATGGCTCAAGCGGCCCGCGACCGGCAGGGCGCGCCAGGCGGCGTCCTCGGTCTTGGCCTCGCCCTTCTGGCCCTTGTACCTGGGCGCGAGCTCGACCAGCCGCTCGGTGTTGGAGAGGTTCGGGTCGCGCTGGGCGCGGTTCAGGATCACGTCCTCGACCGCCTCGCGCAGCTCGGCCGGGATGTCGTCATAGACCGGCAGGTCGCCGGCGTTGACGATGCCCATGTCCATGCCCGCGGCGATGGCGTGGTAGAGGAACACCGAGTGGATCGCCCGGCGCACCGGCTCGTTGCCGCGGAACGAGAAGCTGACGTTGGAGACGCCGCCGGAGATCCGCGCATACGGGAGCGTCTGCTTTATGCGCCGCGTTGCTTCAATGAAATCAACGGCATAGTTGTCGTGCTCCTCGATCCCGGTCGCCACGGCGAAGATGTTGGGGTCGAAGATGATGTCCTCGGGCGGGAAGCCGACCTCCTCGGTCAGGATCCTGTAGGCCCGCTGGCAGATCTCGACCTTGCGCTGGGCGGTGTCGGCCTGGCCGACCTCGTCGAAGGCCATGACCACCACGGCGGCGCCGTAGCGCAGGCAGGCCTTGGCCTGCTCGATGAACTTGGCCTCGCCTTCCTTCATCGAGATCGAATTGACGATCGCCTTGCCCTGGACGCACCGCAGCCCGGCCTCGATCACCTCCCATTTCGAGCTGTCGATCATCACCGGCACCTTGGCGATGTCCGGCTCGGCCGCGATCAGGTTCAGGAAGGTCTTCATGGCGAGGACCGAGTCCAGCAGGCCCTCGTCGAAATTCACGTCGATGATCGACGCCCCGGCCTCCACCTGCTGCCGTGCGACCGCCAGCGCCTCCGCATATTGCCCCTCGGCGATCAGCTTCCGGAACTTGGCCGAGCCCGTGACATTGGTCCGCTCCCCGACGTTGACGAAAACAGGTCTCATGAAATCGGGCTCTTACGCATAGCGGCGCTCGGCCAGGGCGATCTGGCCGGCGAGGAAGTCGGGGAAGGCGATGCCCTGGACGCCGAGCGCCTTCGGATAGAGCGAGGCCTTGGTCAGGCCGGGCAGCGTATTGATCTCGAGGAAGACGACACCCGCGTCTGTGACGATGAAGTCGCTCCGCGAATAGCCCATGGCGCCGACGGCCCTGTGGGCCGCGAGCGCGCCCGCCTGCAAGGCGGCGTTGACCTGCGGCGCGAACCGGGCCGGGCAGATCTCCTGGGTGGTCGACGTCAGATACTTGCCCTTGTAGTCGAAGGCGCCCTCGCCCGGCACGATCTCGATCGGCGGCAGGGCGATCAGCGAACCGTCGGCCTGCTCCAAGACCGCGCAGGTCGCCTCGGCCCCCGCGATGAAGGGCTCGACCAGATAGGCCTCGCGCCGGGCCGCCTCGGCCAAGCGGTCGAGGTCCTCGGGCTTGTTGACGAAGATCAGGCCGTAGCTCGACCCCTCCGCGACCGGCTTGGCGACCAGCCGCCCGATCCGCTTGAAGTCCTCTGTCGCGGCCGCGACCGAGACGGTCGGCGGCACGGTCACGCCCTGCTCGGAGACCACCACCTTGGTCGCGGCCTTGTCGAAGGCGAGCTTGCTGGCCGCCGCGCCGGACCCCGTGAAGGCCACGCGCCGCGCTTCGGCGAGCGCGGCGAGCTGGCCGTTCTCGGCGGCGCCGCCATGCTGGGCCAGGATCAGCACCCGGCCCTCCGAGGCGGCGCGATCCAGGGCGATCTCGATCTCGCCGACCGGACGGCCGTCGGCCGGGAAGTCCAGCTCGAACGGCCGCTGGTGCGCGGCGAGCTTGGCGCGATCGGCCTCATGCACGCGCCCGTCGGGCGCCTGGAACCAGAGGTCCGCGTCGGGCAGGGCGGCGGCCACGGCCTGGGCGCTGGCCACGGAGACCAGGCGCTCGCGGTTGGTCCCGCCGAACAGGATCGTCTTCAGCATCAGGCGAGCTCGAACGGCTCCAGGCCCGCGAGCCGCATGGCCTTCGGGCGTTCCGGCACGGGTCGCGGGGTCACGCCCGCCACGGCCTGGGCCACGTGGGCGATGTGGTCCGGCGTCGTCCCGCAGCAGCCGCCGAGGATATTGACCAGGCCCTGCTCGGCCCACTCGTGCAGCTCGTGGCTGGTCTCGTGCGGCTGCTCGTCATATTCGCCGAAGGCGTTGGGCAGGCCGGCGTTCGGATAGGCCGAGACCAGGGTGTCGGCCACCCGCGCCAGCTCGGCGATATGCGGCCGCATCAGCTCGGCGCCCAGGGCGCAGTTGAAGCCCACCGCGAACGGCTTGGCATGCCGCACCGAGTTCCAGAAGGCCTCGGCGGTCTGGCCCGACAGGGTGCGGCCCGAGCGGTCGGTGATCGTGCCGCTGATCCAGATCGGCAACGGCTCGTAGCCCTCGTCCTCGAGGTCGAGGATCGCCTTGACCGCGGCCTTGCAGTTCAGGGTGTCGGTGATGGTCTCGATCAGGAACAGGTCGACGCCGCCGTCGTGCAGGGCGATCATCTGCTCGCGATAGGCTTCGTAGACTTCCTCGAAGGTCACGCTGCGCGCGCCCGGATCGTTCACGTCCGACGACATGCTGAGCATCTTGTTCAGCGGCCCGATCGACCCTGCCACGAAGCGCGGCTTTCCCGGCTCCTTCGCCGTCCAGCGGTCAGCCACCTCGCGGGCGATCTTCGCGCCCTCCAGGTTGATGTCGCGCACCGCGCCCTGCAGCTCGTAGTCCGCCTGGGCGATGGTGGTCGCCGAGAAGGTGTTGGTCTCCGAGATGTCGGCCCCGGCGGCGTAATACTGGTCGTGCAGGTCGGCCACGATGTCCGGCCGCGTCAGGCACAGGATATCGTTGTTGCCCTTCAGCTGGCCGTTGTGATGGGCGAACCGGTCGCCGCGATAGTCGGCCTCGTCCAGCTTGCGCTTCTGGAACATCACGCCCCAGGAACCGTCGAGAATCAGGATTCGCTGCTTGGCGATTTCCTTAAGTTTCGCAATGCGTTCAGCGCGAATCATGCGGCGGCCTCCGAAGGTTCCGACGGCTCCTCGCGCACGCCCAGCACACGGCAGATGGCGTAGACGAGGTCGGCCCGGTTGAGCGTGTAGAAGTGGAAGTCCGAGAAGCCCTCCTCGGCCAGGCGGGCGCACATCTCGGTGGCGACCGAACCGGCGATCAGCCGCCGGGTCTCGGGGTCCTTGTCCAGCCCCTCGAACAGGTTGCCCAGCCAGCCCGGCAGCGGAATGCCGACCGGCCCGGCCATCTTCTTCAGCCCTTTGAAGTTCGACACCGGCATGATCCCCGGCGAGATCGGGATGGTCACGCCCGCCTTCCGCACCCGGTCCATGAACCGCAGGAAGCTGTCGATGTCGTAGAAGAACTGGGTGATCGCCCGGGTCGCCCCGGCGTCGATCTTGGCCTTCAGCACGTCGATATCGTGGTCGACCGACGGGCTCTCCGGATGCACCTGCGGATAGAGGCTGACGCTCACCTCGAAGGGCGCGATCGCCTTGATGCCGCTGGTCAGCTCCGTGGCGTTCAGATAGCCGTCGGGCCGCGGGACATAGACCCCGCCGATCTGGCCGGGCGGGTCGCCGCGCAGGGCCACGATGTGACGGATGCCGGCGTCCCAATAGGCCTGCACCACCTCGTCGACCTCGGCGCGGCTGGCCTCGACGCAGGTCAGGTGCGCGGCGGGGCGAAGGCTCGTCTCCTTCAGCATCCGCACGACGGTGCGGTGCGTGCGGTCGCGCGTGGACCCACCGGCGCCATAGGTCACCGAGACGAAGGACGGGTTCAGCGGCTCGAGCCTGCGGATCGCCTCCCACAGGCTCTCCTCCGCCTCCGGGGTCTTGGGCGGCGAGAACTCGAACGAGACGCTCGGGCGCTTGGCGAGGCCCGCCCCGGCGCGGGCGACAGGCCCCAAGGCGCTTGCAGACGGCGGGCTCATGCGGCGCTCCTTTGCGGATTATAGGCCCGTTCGGCCGTCCAGATCTTCACGGTCAGGCCGTCGCCGCGGGCCGGCGGCAGCGCCACCGCCGAGACCTTGGCCAGGCCCGCCTCGTGCAGCCAGCGCTCCATCTCGGGCTCGGCGAAGCCCAGGCGGCGGTGCTGGTGCTGCTCGCGCAGGAACTCCAGCTTGTGCGGCGCGAAGTCGACGATGATCAGCCGGCCGCCCTCGGCCACCAGACGCCCGGCCTCGCGCACGGCGGCGGCGGGATCGCCCAGATAGTGCAGCACCTGGTGGACCACCACGAGGTCGGCGCTCTGCCCCGGCAGGCGCGTGCCGAAGATGTCGCCATGGCGCAACTCGCAGCGCGCGAGGCCCGCCTCCGCCACATGGGTGCGGGCGATGTTCAGCATCTGCTGCGACAGGTCGAGGCCCATCGCCACATCGGCATGGGGCCCCAGCAGGGTCAGCATGCGGCCGGTGCCGCTGCCCAGGTCGACCATCCGCTTGAACGGCCCCGGCCCGGCGGCCTTGAGGATCGCCGCTTCGACCGCCGCCTCGGACACATAGAGCGACCGGATCTCGTCCCAGCGGGCGGCGTTGCGCGCGAAGTATTCGCCGGCCTCGGCCGAGCGCTCGGCGCGCACGGCCTGCAGGCGTTCCACGTCGCGGATCAGCACCGGATCGGCGGGATCGACGGTGCGCAGCACCTCGTCGGCCAGGCGCCGCGCGTCCCCGCCCGCGACGAGGCGATAGAACACCCACGCGCCGTCCGGGAACCGCTCGACCAGGCCGGCCTCGGCCAGCAGCTTCAGATGCCGCGAGACACGGGGCTGGCTTTGGTCCAGAACCTTGCACAGCTCCAGCACGGCCAGCTCCTCGTGGGCCAGCAGGGCGAGGATGCGCAGGCGCGACGGCTCGCCCGCCGCGCGCAACACATCGACCGCCTGGTCCGCCGAAAGACTCATGGGCGCATAAAGATATCTTTATGTCTTTATGTCAAGTGAACGGCAGCGCGATCAGCGACCGCTCACGCTCCGCAGATAGGCGATCAGGTCGGCCCTGTCCTGAGCCGATTTCACGCGGCCGAACATCCGCGTGCCGGGAACCATGCCGCCCGGATCGGCCAGCCAGGCGTCGAGCCGGACCGCGTCCCAGGTGAAGCCCTGGGCGGCCAGGGCGGAGCTGTAGCGATAGCCGGGAACCGAGGCCACGCGCCGGCCATAGACGCCACGATGCCTGGGGCCGATGCGGTCCTGGTCCACGGCGTGGCAGAAGCCGCAGCGTCCGGCATAGAGCCGTTCGCCCCGCACCGGATCGCCGGCGGCGTGCGCGGCCGCCGGAGCGGCCACGCACAGGAGGATCAGCAACAACTCAGCGCGGCGCATCTTGGCCGCTCCAGACGCCGGAGGCCGCCACGCGCGCCACATAGGCCGCGAAGTCGGTAGGTTCGCGCGCCAGCACCTGTCGCACCCCGTCACGCACCGGCGTGTTGCGTCCGTCGAGCACGGTGGTGAACAGATGCAGGGTGAGTTCGATCACCTCGGCCGGCACGCCGGCCTGGGCCATCCCTTCGCGATAGGCCTCGGCGGGGATCGGGACATAGGCGACCGGCCGGCCCGTCGCCTTGGCGATCTCGGCCGTCGCCTCGGCGAAGGTCAGGGCGCGGGGTCCGGTCAGCTCATAGAGCTTGCCGACGTGGCCGGGCTCGGTCAGCACCTTGGCGGCGACCTCTGCGATGTCCTCCACGTCGACGAAGGGCTCGGGCGCGGTGCCCGCCGGCAGGGCCAGCTCGCCCGCGAGGATCGGCTCCAGGAAGAAGGACTCGTCGAAATTCTGGTCGAACCAGCTGGCCCGCAGCACCGTCCAGTCGGCCCCCGAGGCCTGCAGGACGGCCTCCGCCGCTTCGGCCTCGGGCTCGCCGCGGCCGGACAGCAGCACCAGCCGCGTGCAGCCGGCGGCCATGGCTTCGGCGAAGAAGGCCCTCACCGTCTCCAGGGCGCCCGGAACCGCGATGTCCGGCTGAAAACAGACATAGGCCGCGGAGGCGCCGGCCAGGGCGGCCCCCCAGGTCGAGCGGTCCTCCCAGTCGAAGGCCGGCTTCGCCCGGCGCGAGCCCATCCGGACCCGCCGTCCCACCGTCGCCAGCCGCGCGGCCAGTCGCCGCCCCGTCTTGCCCGTCGCCCCCGTCACCAGGATCAGGTCGTTGGTGGTCATCTCGTATCTCCGTTGAATGTGAGCCAACCTCACTTTCTAAACGTGATACTCCCTCACATTCCGCAGTCAAGACAGCCCGCCAGGACCTCGGCTGGGCGCTTTCCCTTGCGTGGCAAGGCTTTCCGCAATAATATGAGCCGTTCTCACATTTTCTTGATTGGCGGCGACATGGCAGGCGGAACGGAGATCGAGGCGGCCCACGCGGCCCGGCGCGCGCCGATCCAACAGCGCAGCCGCGAGCGGCTGGAGAAGATCCTGACCGAGGCGAGCGAGCTGATCGCGGCGCACAGCGGCGATCAGCTGAAGATGAGCGAGGTGGCCGAGCGGGCCGGAATCTCCATCGGCTCGCTCTATCAGTACTTCCCCGACAAGGGCGCGATCCTGCGCACCCTGGCCGGGCGCTACAACGCCGAGAGCCGCCGCTGCATCGAGGAACGCCTTTCCGGCGTCACCGACC
>CAMFHW010000239.1 GCA_945952175.1 uncultured Phenylobacterium sp.
GGTCAGGCCCGCCTTGCGGCCACGCCGATCCGCGTAGATCCCCATGATCCATGCGCCGACCGGGCGCATGACGAAGTCGACGGCGAAGATCGCCGCGGCGCTGAGCAACTGCGCCGTCGGATCGTCCGAGGGGAAGAACACCGGCGCGAAATAGAGGGTGAAGGCGGAATAGACGTACCAGTCGTACCATTCGACCAGGTTGCCGGCCGAACCGCCCACGATCGACTTCAGCCGCTGCCGGCGGTCATAGGTTGCCTGCAAGATCGCCCTCCCAGGTTCGCCGCCGCCGGGATGCGGCGCCGATCTCCTGCCAGCCTGGAACGGATCGCGCGGCCTTTTCCGCCATCGCCGGCGCCCGCAAAGCGAGCACCGAGGTCGTGGCTCGACCCTGCGGCCCCCGGCCCTGGACAAGGATTTCGAACTGTGGATCGCTTCGCGCCCATGCGACGCCGGGGCGACCCGTCGTCCCGAGGGGGCGCCGATGGACGACCTGACTGCGCGTCTTGAATGGTTCAAGGCGATCATCCTGCCGCACGAGGCCGCCCTGCGGGCGCGCCTGCGCAGGCTGTGCCCGCAGGGCTTCGACGTGGACAACCTCGTCGCCGAGAGCCTGGCGCGCGCCTATGGCGCCAAGGACATCGGCCGCATCACCAATGGCCGCAGCTACCTGTTCGCGATCGCGCGCAACCTGATGATCGATGCGGCGCGGCGCGACACCATCGTCTCGCTCGACTTCGTGGCCGACCTCGATGTGCTGCGTTCGGACGACTCGCTGGAGGCGGCGATCACCGCCCGTGACGAACTGCGCCGGCTTCAAGTCATCATCGACACGCTGCCGCCACAGCCAAGGCGCGTATTCCTGCTTCGCCGCGTACATGATCTTTCGCTCAACGAGATAGCGGGCCAGATGTCGCTGTCCGTTTCTACAGTCGAGAAGCATCTTGCGAAGGCGGTGATGCTTGTGGCCAAGGCTGTCTCTGAGCGCGAGGAAAGCGGTTTTGAGCGAACGACCCGCCAGTCCGGACAGCAGGCAGGCGATCGACGCCCAGGCTTCCGCCTACGTCGCTAGGCTGCAGGGCGAGGTCGGCGCGGCCGAGCGCCAGGCCATCTTCGACTGGGTCGCCGCCGATCCCCGCCATGGGGTCGCGTTCGCGCGCATGGAGGCGGCGTGGGAGATGTCGGCGCGGCTGCGCGCCAGCCCGCCGCCCATCGAGGCGGCGGCCGACGAGATTCCACTGTCCGCCCGCTTCTCCATCCCGCGGCGCCGGCTGGTCGCCGGCTTCATGGCCGCCTCCGTCGTCGGTGTCGGCGCGACGGCGGCCTGGCGCTACTGGCGCGACGTCGAGCTGTATCGCACCCAGGTCGGCGAGCGGCGGACGGTCACCCTGGCCGACGGCTCGCGGGTGCATCTCAACACCGCCTCGACCATCGAGGTCTCGCTCAAGGAAGACCGCCGCCTCGTACGCCTGGTGAAAGGCGAGGCCCTGTTCGAGGTCGCCCATGACAAGGCCAGGCCCTTTCTGGTCGACGCCGGGACCGCCCAACTCCGCGCGGTCGGCACCGCCTTCAATGTGCGCATCCGCGAGAACGTGGTCGAGCTTACCGTCACCGAGGGCGTCGTCGCCGTGGGGCAGAACGATCAGGTCGAGCGCCAGGTCGCCCCTCCGCACGTGGCGGCCGGCGGCGGGGCGGTGATCGGCGGCGGCGCGGTCGCCCCGACCGTGCTGGGCGACAAGGTCCTGCGCCAGCGCACGGCCTGGCAGGACGGGGTGATCGAGCTCGAGGGCGAGACCCTTCCGCAGGCGGTCGAGGAGTTCAACCGCTACCGGGCCTCGCCCATCGTGGTCGGCGACGCCCGCCTCGCCAATATCCGCGTCGGTGGCCGCTTCGAGGTCGGCGAGGCCGACAAGTTCCTGCTCGCCCTGGAGAGCAGCTTCCCGGTCGAAGCCATCGCCTCGCCCGACGGCGGCGTGCTGCTGGTCGCGAAGCCGTAGAGCTCCACCGCAAGCCGACGTCATGGCCGGGCCTGTCCCGGCCACCCATGATCTCCTTCGATCTCATGGCCGCGCCACGCTAGCCGCGCCTCACGGGATGGTTTCGCGTTCATGGGTCGCCGGGACAGGCCCGGCGATGACCGCTCGACGGTGAAGCCCTTCCAGCAAACCTGGGGCTTCAAGACAGAAATATTTCGATCGCCCGATAGCGGTTCCGTGCGACCCCGCCCGTTCATCCGATCGACACAGATCAATTCCGGCACGGGGGCGTCAGGACATGACCAACGGAACTCTCTTCGGCGCGTGGCGCCATGCGGCGCTGGCGGCCTCTGTCGCGGCCGTGGCCCTTCCGGCCGCCGCCGCCGAACGCGCCACCGACTTCCACATCGCCGCACAGCCGATGCAGGGCGCGCTGAACGCGCTGTCCGAACAGTCGGGCGTGCGGCTGCTCTACCCCTATGACCAGGTGGCGGGCCTGCAGTCCCAGGCGGTCAGCGGGCGCATGCCGACCCGCCAGGCCCTCGAAAAGATCATCGCCCGCTCGCCGCTGCGGATCGCGATGATCCAGGACGGGCTGATCGCGCTCAGCGCGCCCGAGACGCCGATGGCCGGGGTGATCAAGGCCAGCACCGCCGCCAGCGCCATCACCGCCGCCGCGCCGGCCGCCGCGGCCGAGACCGCCGCCCCCAGCGGCCCGGTGGAGATTGAGGAGGTCACCGTCACCGGTACGCGCGGGCTGCCGCGCACGGTCACCGACAGTCCGACCCCGATCGACGTGCTGAACTCGACCGAGCTGGAGCGGACCGGTCGCGCGGGCGCCTTCCAGTCGCTGCAGACCCTGGTGCCCTCGTTCAACCTGCCGGCCCGGGCCGGCGGCGGCACCTCGACGGTCATCTCCACCGGCGGCCTGCGCGGGCTGAACCCCGACCAGACCCTGGTGCTCGTCAATGGCAAGCGCCGGCACAAGACCGCGCTGATCAACTCGGTCTCCTCGCTCTACAACGGCTCGGTCCCCGCCGACCTCGACCTGATCCCGACCTCCTCGATCGGCCGCATCGAGGTGCTGCGCGACGGCGCGGCCGCCCAGTACGGCTCCGACGCCATCGCCGGCGTGATCAACATCATCCTGAAGGACACCGAGGGCGGTTCGGTCAGCGCCACCTACGGCAAGAACTTCGACCGTGACGACGGCCAGCTCCTGCAGGTGCTGGGCAATTACGGACTGAAGATCGGCGACAACGGGTTCCTGAACCTGTCGATCGCCACCAAGGACCAGGCGCTCTCGAACCGGGCCATCCCGGTCGCCTCGACCGTGCAGATCTATCCCAAGCTACCCGGCGGCGCGGCCGACCCGCGCGAGGCCACCGTCGACCGGCTCGTGACCCGCAACTACGGCGTCCTGCCGCAATGGGGCGTCAATATCGGCTTCAACGGCCACTACGACCTCGGCGAGACCGAGCTCTATTCGTTCGGCACCGTCTCCAAGCGGGTCTCGGACCTGCCCTTCACCTTCCGCGCGCCCAACAGCGTCAACGCCCTGCCGCAGGTCTATCCGGAAGGCTTCCGCCCGGATCTGGTGATCAACGAGCAGGACTTCGAGCTCGCCGTCGGCGCCCGGGGCAAGTGGGGTGAATGGTCCTGGGATCTGTCCTCCACCTACGGCATGGACAAGGCCAAGGAGGCCGTCTCCCAGAGCATCAACGCCAGCCTCGGCCCGACGAGCCCGACCAACTTCTATGTCGGCGCCCTGGTCTCGTCCGAATGGGTCAACTCGCTGGACGTCACCCGCGGCTTCGACCTGGCCGGCGGCGGCGACCTGCAGCTCTCCTTCGGCGCCCAGCATCGCCACGAGACCTACGAGGTGCGGGCCGGCGAGCCGCTGAGCTATGCGGCCGGGACCTATGTGATCCCCGCCGGCCAGCCCTTTGCCGGCCAGCGCCCGGCCACCGGCGCCCAGGCCGCGCCGGGCTTTCAGCCCACCGACGCCAGCTCCTCCTCGCGCAACAACTACGCGGCCTATGTCGAGCTCGGCTACACGCCGAGCAAGAAGCTCTTCCTGGGGGCCGCGGCCCGCTACGAGGACTATGACGACGCCTCGGGCGACACCCTGGTGGGCAAGGTCAACGGCCGCTACGAGCTGACCGACTGGCTGGCCTTCCGGGGCGCCATCAGCTCCGGCTTCCGCGCGCCGGGGCTTGCCCAGCAGAACTATGCGGCCAGCTCCAGCCAGTTCCGCCTGGTTGGTGGCGTGCTCGATCTCCTGCAGATCAAGACCCTGCCGGTGGGCTCGCCGGCGGCCGTCGCGCTCGGCGCCAAGCCGCTGCGGCCGGAGGAGTCGAAGAACTACAGCCTGGGCTTCACCCTCACGCCAGGGTCGAACCTGGTCGTGACCGTCGACGCCTACCAGATCGACGTGGACGGCCGGATCGCCATCACGTCGACCCTCACCGGCACGGCTGTGAGCAACATCCTCATCGCCAAGGGTCTGCCGGGCTCGCTGAGCGCTCAGTACTACACCAACGCCATCGACACCCGGACCAAGGGGGTCGACGTGGTGGCCACCTGGCGGCACAATTTCGACGCCTGGGGGACCCTGCGCCTCAGCGCCGGCTACAACTACAACAAGACCGACATCACCGGGATCATCCCGAACCCGCCCGAGCTCAGCGCGCTCGGCTCGGGCTTCGTCCTGTTCGACCGCCTGAGCCAGGGCTACCTGACCAAGGCCTTCCCGAAGGACAAGATCTCGCTCAGCGCCAACTGGGCCTGGAACGACCTGACGGTGAACCTGCGGGAGACCCGCTACGGCGAGTACACCATCCTGCAGAACACCCCGGCCAACGACCGCACCTATGGCGCGGCCTGGGTCACCGACCTCGAGATCGGCTACAAGGTCACCCCGCACATCGGGGTCGCGGTGGGCTCGAACAACCTGTTCAACAAGTACCCGGACGCGAACGGCATCTTCAACGCCACCATCGGCTCGGGTCAGTATCCGGGGACCTCGCCGATCGGCTTCACCGGGGGCTCCTATTATGCGCGCCTTCAGTGGGACTTCTGATCGCGGCCTTCGGAGCGGGAGCGTGAGCCATGCGTAAGCGGACCTTCCTGGGCGCGTCGTTGTTCCTCGGCCTGGGGGGGCTCGCGCCCGGCCTGGCCGACGCCGCCCAGCCCAAGGCGCAGACCGTCGCCAAGGGTCGGGGCGAGATCCTGTGGGACACCTACGGCGTGCCGCACGTCTATGGCCGCGACGAGGCGGCGGTGTTCTACGGCTTCGGCTGGTCCCAGGCCCAGAACCACGGCGACATCGTCGTCCACCTCTACGGCGAGGCGCGGGGCAGGGCTGCGGAATACTGGGGCCCGGACTTCGCCGATTCCGACCGCTGGATCCTGTCCAACGACGTCCCGGCCCGGGCGGTGGCCTGGTACAAGGCCTCGACGCCCCAGTTCCGCAAGGACCTCGACGCCTTCGCCGCCGGGATCAACGACTACGCCAAGGCCAATCCGGGCAAGATCGACCCCAAGATCGCCGTGGTCCTGCCGGTCACCGGCGTCGACGTCATGGCCCACGCCCACCGGCTGATGAACTACATCTACATCGCCCCCATGGAGCGGACGATGGGCGGGCCGCGCGATAGCGGCAACAACGGCTCCAACGCCTGGGCGGTCGCGCCCTCGCGCTCGGCCAGCGGCCACACCATGCTGCTCGCCAACCCGCACCTGCCCTGGCCGACCAGCTACTTCACCTATTTCGAGGCCGACCTGAACGGGCCCGGCTTCCAGATGTACGGCGCGACCCAGGTGGGCCTGCCGGTCCTGCGGTTCTGCTTCAACGACCGCATGGGCTTCACCAATACGGTCAACACCCTGTTGGGCTCGACCAATTACGAGCTGAAGCTCTCCGGCGACGGCTACCTGTTCGACGGCAAGGTGCTGCCGTTCAAGACCCGCACCACCAGCTTCAAGGTCAAACAGGCCGACGGGACCCTGAAGACCGAGCCCCTGACGATCCGCGAGTCCGTCCACGGTCCGGTCTTCACCCATTCCAGCGGCAAGACGCTCGCCCTGCGCGTCGCCGGCCTCGACCGGCCCGGCGGGCTCGAACAGTACTGGGACATGGGCAAGTCGAAGAGCTTCGCCGAGTTCGAGACCATCCTGAAGCGTCTGCAGGTGGCGAAGTTCAACATCGTCTACGCGGACAAGGAAGGCCACATCCAGTACCTGGACAACGGCATCCTGCCCAAGCATCCGTCCGGCGATGTCGCCTACTGGAGCGGCAATGTCCCAGGCGACACCTCGGCCACGCTGTGGACCGAAGTCCATTCCTACGACGACCTGCCCAAGGTCACCGACCCGCCGACCGGCTGGGTGCAGAACACCAACGACCCGCCCTGGGTCGCGACCTATCCGCAGGTGATCCACGCCAAGGACTATCCGGCCTATGTCGCCCCGCCTGGCCCGGAATCCCTGCGCTCCCAGCAGTCGGTCCACCTCCTGGCGGATTATCCCAAGCTCAGCTTCGACGACTTCGTCGCCCACAAGGTCTCGACCCACACCCTGATGGCGGACCGGGTGCTGGACGACCTTGTCGCCGCGGCCAAGGACGATGCCGATCCCGAGGTGCAGGCCGCCGTCGCCCTCCTGAAGGCCTGGAACCGCGAGACCGTCGCCGACAGCAAGGCCGCCCTGCTGTTCGAGACCTGGGCCGCCCGCTTCGCGCCCAACAACTTCACCAGCCTCGCCAATTACAAGGTCAAGTGGCAGGCGGCGCAGCCGATCGACACGCCCAGC
>CAMFHW010000240.1 GCA_945952175.1 uncultured Phenylobacterium sp.
GGGGGACCCTGCGCAGCAGGGTGGAGGGGGCGAGACTGGGCGCCGAGCTTGAGGCCGCCCCTTCCACCACGCCTTCGGCGCGGTCCCCCTTCCCCGCTCGCGGGGAAGGAAGGTGTTAGCCCTGCTTCGCCGCGACCTGCTCGCGCCAGGTGATGAACAGGGTGGAAGCGACCACCACGCCGGCGCCGACGAGGGTCCACTTGCCCGGCAGTTCGTGGAACAGGAAGAAGCCGGCCGCGGCGGTGAAGACCAGCCGCACATAGTCGACCGGCGCCATGGCCGCGGCGTCGCCGATCGCCATGCCCTTGATGTAGCAGGCCTGGGTGACCGTCCCCATCACGCCCATCAGGCCCAGCAGGACGAGGTCGAACGGCGCGGGCCAGCGCCAGGCGAGGAAGGCGCCGGGTATGGCCAGCACCAGGCCGAGCGTCGCCGACCAGACCAGCAGCACCATCGGCGAGTGGTCGCGCGTCATCACCTTCATGCCCGTGACGGTCAGGGCGAACAGGAAGGACGAGGCCAGCATGGCCAGGGCCGGCAGGCCGAGCGCGAAGTGTCCGCCCTGGCCCGGCCGCACCATGATCAGGACGCCGAGGAAGCCGACCACCGCCGCGCCGATCCGCAAGGGGCCGATCTTCTCGCGCACCACGAAGGCGGCCAGCGGCACCAGCCACAGGGTGCGGGTGAAGCTGAGCGCGTTGGCGTCGGCCAGCGGCATCTTCTGGAAGCCGTAGAAGCTGAGGATCATCCCGATCGTGCCGGCGGCCGAGCGGAAGATCAGGATGCCGGGCCGTGTGGTCGCGAAGGCCGCGCCGCGATGGCGGAGGATGATCGGCAGCAGCACCAGGAAGCCCGCCACCTGGCGATAGAAGGTCTGCAGGCTCGCGGGATAGTCGGCGCCCAGATACTTGATGAGCGTCATCATCACCGTGAAGGCCAGGGCCGAGGCCAGCATCCACAGGGCGCCGCGCACATTGGGGGCGAGCCCCGGCGGCGAGGCCGGGGCCGCGAGGTCGGCCGTGACGGGCTCGGTCACGCGTCCGTGGAGGCGGGGAAGACGCCTCCGAAGATCGCCGCGAAGGGCGAGCCGGCGGTCGGATCCCAGGCGTGGCGGCCGCCGATGGTGATGCCGCCGTCGACCACGATGTGGGTGCCGGTCACGAAGGCCGCGGCGTCCGAGGCGAGGTAGAGCGCCGCCTGGGCGATGTCGTCGGGCAGGCCGGGCTTCTTCACCGGCTGCGCCACCTGGGCGTTCTGGGCGACCATGGCGGCCATCTGGTCGGCGACCTCGCGGGTCATGCCGATCGAGGCGCCGAAGATCGAGGTGGCGATCAGGCCGGGGCAGATGGCGTTGACCCGGATGCCCTGCTGCGAGAGCTGGGCGGCGGCCACGCGGCTCATATGGATGACGGCCGCCTTGGCCGAGGAATAGGCCAGGGGCCCGAAGCCCGCCTGCAGGCCGGCGATCGAGGCGGTGTTGATGATCGAGCCGCCGCCGCGCTTGGCCATCAGCGGCTGGGCATGCTTCATGCCCAGGGCCGGGCCGCGCACGAGGATGTCGAAGATCCAGTTCCAGCCCTCGGGCGTGACCTCCTCCAGGGTGGTCATGCGGTCGGAGATGCCGGCGTTGTTGAACAGGATGTCGAGGCCCCCGAAGGCCTCGGCCGCGAGGTTCATCGCGGCGGCGATCTCGGCGTCCTGGGTGACGTCGCAGTGGGCGTAGCGGACGCGGCCGGCGAACCGCTTCTCGAGCATCGCGCCCTTCTCGTCCTGGATATCGGCCGCCACCACCTGGGCGCCCTCGGCGACGAACAGTTCGACCGCGCCCAGCCCGATCCCCGAAACCCCGCCGGTGATCACCGCCACCTTGCCGTCCAGACGCCCCGCCATGTTTCCCCTCCGGTATGTGATCGGCGATCACTAGAGCGAACGCGGCGGCGCGTCGAGGCTAGAAAGGCGTGCCTTCCACCGCTCGTCCCGGCGTCGCGAAGCGGGCGCCGGGATGAGCGGAGTAGGGCGAGCCTAGTCCACCGTCACCACGACCTTGCCCATGGCCTTGCGGCTGCCCAGGTGGGCGATGGCGTCGGCGCCCTTGGAGAGCGGGAAGCGCTCGGAGACGTAGGGCTTGATCTTGCCCTGGCCGTAGAGGTCGATCAGTTCCTCGATCGACTGCTGGAACAGGCCCGGATTGCGGGTCGTCCAGTTGCCCCAGAACACGCCGACGATGTCGCAGCCCTTCAGCAGGGCGAGGTTCAGCGGGATCTTCGGGATGTCGCCGGCGGCGAAGCCGATCACCAGGTAACGGCCTTCCCAGGCGATGGAGCGCAGGGCCGGCTCGGCATAGTCACCGCCCACCGCGTCATAGATCACGTCGGCGCCGTCGGGGCCGCAGGCGTCCTTGAACAGTTGGCCCAGCGCCCGCTGGCCGTCCTTGTCGAACGGGCCGCGGCCATAGACCACGCCGGAATCGGCGCCGTGCTTGATGGCCAGGTCGACCTTCTCCTGGGTGGAGCAGGCGGCGATCACCTTGGCGCCCATGGCCTTGCCGAGCTCGACGGCCGACAGGCCGACGCCGCCGGCCGCGCCCAGCACCAGCAGGGTCTCGCCGGCCTTCAGGTGGCCGCGGTCCTTGAGCGCGTGATAGCTGGTGCCGTAGGTGAGGATGAATGCCGCGGCGTCGTCATAGGGCATGTTGTCCGGGATCTTGGTCAGGCGGCCGGCCGGGGCCACCACCTGCTCGACCAGGGCGCCCGAGCCGATCTGGGCCAGGACGCGGTCGCCGACCTTCAGGTTGGTCACGCCCTCGCCGATGGCGCTGATCACGCCCGACAGCTCGCCGCCCGGCGCGAACGGACGCGGCGGCTTGAACTGGTACTTGTCCTCGATCATCAGCACGTCGGGGAAGTTGATGCCGATCGCCTTGACGTCGATCAGGGCCGTGCCCGGCTTCACGGTCGGCGCGGGGATGTCTTCGATGACGAGGGTCTCGGGTCCGCCGGTCACCTTGCTCAGTAGGGCCTTCATGTCTCGCGTCTCCCCGCGCTGGTTTTCAGGTCGCGCGGACGCTAGCGCAGGGGCTGGACCGGCGGAAGGCGTGGGCCGAACATTTGTTTGAATAGCGGCTTTCCGCGAACCACCGGTAGTCGCCCACTCGCCCTCCAAGAGACCTCTGGTTGCTCTCACGGCAAATGCGAGTCTAACCTCGGCTCGACCGCATGAATGACGTTGGGGCGTCGCGGATCCAGTGGGGGCGAAATGACTGATACTGTTGTGGAAGGCGGCGCGCCGCCAGTCGGCGAGGCGCGATCCAATCCGACGGAACAGAAATACTGTTCTGGCTGTGGCGCGCTTATCCACAAGGAGGCTCCACAATGTCCGAAATGCGGTGCGCCGCAAGCCGACGTCGTCGGTCGCGGCAGGAAGAGCCGCACGACGGCGATCCTGCTTGCCCTGTTTCTCGGCGGCATAGGCGCGCATAAGTTCTATTTGGGCCGCGCCGGATGGGGGGTGGTCTATCTGCTGTTCTGCTGGACCTTCATTCCAGCCGTAATCGCGCTGATCGAGCTCATCATTTACATCACGATGAGCGACGCCGATTTCGCCAGGAAGTACGGCTAAGCCGCTCCGGTTTTGGCCTTGGTGGAGCAGCAATAAGGCGGGCGCGTCCTTAGGCGCGTTTGGAGGCCGTGAACGCTTGGCCTATATTGCTGGCCTTCCCGTTCCCGCGAGCACCTCCTTGGGCGTCACCCTCGATCTTTCGCGCGCACCCGCGCCGGCCGTCCCCGTCAAGCCGAACCTGGCGGGCCTGACCCGCAAGGCCCTGGCCGAGGCCCTGGTCGCCGCCGAGGTCGTGCGGCCGGACAAGGCCAAGATGCGGGCCAGCCAGCTCTGGCGCTGGATGCACCACTATGGGGTGACCGACTTCGCGGCCATGACCGACGTGGCCAAGGAGACCCGCGCCGCCCTCGCCGAGGCCTTCACCCTGGCCCGCCCCGAGATCGTCGAGCGGCAGATCTCCAAGGACGGCACGCGCAAGTGGCTGATCCGCATGGCGCCGGGCATCGAGGTCGAGACCGTCTACATCCCCGATGTCGGCCGGGCCGGCGCGCTCTGCGTCTCGTCCCAGGTCGGCTGCACGCTGAACTGCACCTTCTGCCACACCGGCACCCAGGCCCTGGTGCGCAACCTGACCGCCGCCGAGATCGTGGCCCAGGTGCAGGTGGCCCGCGACGACCTTTCCGAATGGCCCTCGCCGAAGGAGGATCGCCGCCTGTCGAACATCGTGTTCATGGGCATGGGCGAGCCGCTCTACAATCTCGACAACGTCGCCGACGCCATCGACATCATCGCCGACAACGAGGGCATCGCGATCTCGCGCCGGCGGATCACGGTCTCGACCTCGGGCGTCGTGCCGGAACTGACGGCGCTCGGCCAGCGCACCCAGGCCATGCTGGCCATCTCGCTGCACGCCACCAACGATGAGCTGCGCGACAAGCTGGTGCCGCTGAACAAGAAGTACCCGATCGCCGAGCTGATGGCCGGCATCCGCGCCTATCCCGGCCTGGGCAACGCCCGCCGCGTGACCTTCGAGTACGTGATGCTGAAGGGCGTCAACGACAGCCCGGCCGAGGCCAAGGCGCTGGTCCAGCTGCTGAAGGGCATTCCGGCCAAGATCAACCTGATCCCGTTCAATCCCTGGCCGGGCACGGACTATGCCTGCTCGGACTGGAAGACCATCGAGGCCTTCGCCGCGGTGCTGAACCGGGCCGGCTACGCCTCGCCGATCCGCACACCGCGCGGCCGCGACATCCTCGCCGCCTGCGGCCAGCTGAAGAGCGAGAGCGAGAAGCTGCGCGCCAGCGCCCGGCGCAAGCTGGAGCGGGCGGAGGCGGCGGAAAGCTCGGCGTCCTAATTCGGGGACAGGTTGACTATCTCACCTGACGCCACGACCGTTCGCCGGCCCGGGACAGAGATAATCAACCCGTCCCCGAATTCGGCTGATCCTGACCTCGACCGTGGGGCGTGCTATGGGTGCGCCCCCTTCGACCTCCGGATTTAGATGCAGTCCCTCCAGTCCCCGGAAATCCAGGCCTTCGCGACCGGTTTCCCGGTCACCCTCATGCATGCGGGCCTGACCGTGCTGATCCTGTTCATAGGCTCGGCCCTCTATGTCCTGATGACCCCGCATCGCGAGATCGCGCTGATCCGCGAGGGCAATTCCGCCGCCGCCCTGTCGCTGGGCGGGGTGATGCTGGGCCTGGCCATTCCGCTGGCGGTGTCGATGCACGCCTCGACCTCGGTGATCGAGATCGGCATCTGGGGCGCCTCGACCGTGGTGGTGCAGCTGCTGGTGTTCCGGGTGGTCGACTTCATCCTGCGCGGCCTGCCCCAGCGCATCCAGGACGGCGAGGTCTCGGCCGCGGCCCTGCTGGTCGGGGCCAAGCTCGCCACCGCCGTGATCCTGGCCGCCGCGGTGGCCGGCTAGGGCAGGCGCGTGCGCTTTCCCAAGCTTCACGACTGGATGGTCTATCTGGCCATCGTGGTCGCCCTGCTGATCGTGTCGCTCGGGCGGCGCGAGCGAGCCAATGCGCCGCCGGCCCCGCCGCCGGTGGCGGGCCAGGAGGGCCTGCCGCTGGGCCCCGCCTCGCCCTTCGATCCCTCGGTGGTGGTCGAGGTGGCCGACAAGGCCGAGCCCTCGGCCGGCACCGCCTTCTCCATCGCCGACAATGGTGTGTGGGTGACCGCGCGCCACGTGGTCGACGGCTGCTCCAAGGCCGCGATCGTGGTGGCCCAGGGCCGGGGCGTGGCCGCCAAGGTCTCGATCGATCCGGCCGGGGAGGCGGCGATCCTGACCACGGAAGGCGGCGCCTCGCCCCTGCCGCTGGGGCTGGACCGGCCGCTGCGCCGGGGCGACCGGGCCTATCATCCGGGCTTCCCGCAGGGCCGTCCTGGGGAGGCGACCTCCCGCCTGCTGGGCCGCGAGAACCTGGTGGTGCATGGCCGTGGCGCGCGCACAGAGCCGGTGCTGGTCTGGGCCGAGGCGGGCCGCACCGATCACCTGACCGGCACGCTCGGCGGGCTCTCCGGCGCCCCGGCGCTCGACGGCGCGGGACGGGTGATCGGCGTGACGGTGGCCGAGGCGCCGCGGCGCGGGCGGATCTACACCACCGCCCCGGAGACCCTGGCCCACGCGCTCGCCGTCACCCACGAAAAGGCGGCGAGCTTCGCGGTGGGCGAGCCGGTGACCACCGGCAATTACGGCCTCGTCGCCGACAGCCTGCGCCGCGACCTGCGCGTGGCCCAGGTGATCTGTCTGGCGACGACCTAAGGCCGCCTTCGGCGGAACCACGAAAAACACGAAAAACACGAACGGGAGCCAAGCTCTGGCGAGCTCACGAGTCGAAAGGATCGCGCTTCGCGCAGGGAGCCGGTGAACGTTCGTGTTTTTCGTGGTCCCGCGAAGCGGTTCTACGGCGCCGGTTCCGAGGCGCCGGGCGGTGTCCTCGCGGTGCGAATGGCCACCAGGATCGACAGGGTGATCCCCACCAGCCCGATCAGGGCGGAATAGACGAAGAAGACCACATAGCCGGAGCCGAGCGCGGCGGCCGAGACGTGGCTCTTCTCCATGGCGTGGGCGAAGGCCTGGGGCGGCAGGTTGGCGAACAACGACCGTAGCGGTGCGAACGGGCCGGCGCCCTCGGCGGCCGCCGCGGCGCCCTCGACGATGCGCCCCGATTGCGAGGCGATCAGCTTGCCGAGCAGGGCGTAGAG
>CAMFHW010000241.1 GCA_945952175.1 uncultured Phenylobacterium sp.
GGCGTGGGAGGCTTCCTTGCCCTCGGCGCAGGTGGCCGTGGCATGCAGGACGAGCTGGGCCGCCTCCGGAATGGTCATGAAGAAGCGCTGCATGTCTTCATGGGTCACGGTGACCGGGCCGCCCCGGTCGATCTGCGACTTGAAGATCGGCACCACCGAGCCGGCCGAGCCCAGGACATTGCCGAAGCGCACGGCCGAGAAGCGGGTGCCGGAGCCGTTCTGCTGGGCCTGAATCACCGACTCGGCCAGGCGCTTGGTGGCGCCCATGGCGTTGGACGGATCGACCGCCTTGTCGGTGGAGATCAGCACCATCTGGGCGGCGCCGCAGGCGCGGGCGGCCTCGGCCACGTTCCAGGTGCCGATGACGTTGGTCAGCACGCCCTCGCAGGGGTGATGCTCGACCATGGATACGTGCTTGAGCGCGGCGGCGTGGAACACCAGGTCCGGCTTCTCGCGCTGGAAGCAGGCGGCGACGCGGGCGGCGTTGCGCACGTCGACCAGGGCGGCCTTGCGCGACAGGCCCGGGCAGGTCTCGCCGAGCTCGCGGTCGATCTCGAAGAGCGAGGTCTCCGAGAAGTCCAGCATGGTGATATGGGCGGCCTCGAAGGCGGCGACCTGGCGGCACAGCTCGGCGCCGATGGAGCCGCCGGCGCCGGTGATCAGGACGCGGCGGCCCTGGATGAGGGCGCGCACCGCGGCGCGGTCGAGCTCGATCGGCTCGCGGGCCAGCAGCTCCTCGACGCTGATCTCGCGCATCGGCAGCAGGGCCATGCCGTCGTGCTGCGACAGCTCGACGATGGAGGGCAGGCGCAGCAGGCGGATGCCGTCGTTCTTGAGCAGGCCGAGCTGGTCGGCGGTCAGGCCCTTCAGGCGGCCCGGCTCGTCCAGGAACAGGATGGCGCGGGGATAGCGGTTCCAGCGGCGCAGGTCGGCCAGGGCGGCGTCGAGATTGTCGATGCTCTCGATGATGCAGACGCCGCGGACCTGCTGGCCCACTTCGCGGGCGTCCGGCCCCACGATGCCGACCGGGGTCCAGGCATGGTCGTGGCGGCGGGCCACGTCGCGCAGATAGGTGTCGGCGAGCGCGGTCGGGCCGATCAGCAGCAGGGACGGCGCCTGGGGCGCGCGATCCTGGATCGACTTCAGCGGCGCGAAGCTGTCGAGGGCGTGCTCGTGAAGGGCGCGGCGCAGGATCCGCGCGCCCATGCAGCCAACCATCTGGAAGATCGGGGCCATGGCCAGGACCGAGCGGGCCAGGCCGCTGGCGCGGTCGATGACGAAGACGGCGAGCAGGAAGACGCCGGCGGTCAGGATGGCCGTGCGGGCCAGCACCAGGGCGTCGGGGATCGACACATAGCGCCAGGGCGACAGCTCGCGGCGGAACATGGTCGAGAAGGAGGCCGCCAGCAGGGCGTAGATCGCCACGAGCTGGGCGACGTTGAGCGTGGTCAGTCCGCTGGAGTCGAGGCCGAGGGCGCGGGTCGCCGAGAGCAGGTAGGCGACAAGGAAAGCGATGGCGGCGATGAACGTGTCGGCGACAATGGTCTGGGCCCGATTGGCCAGCTGCTCCATGAATCGCGCTCCGTTCGCGTCATCCAACGCCGCTGCACCATAGACGCGCGAACGCGACCGTCCAATGAAACTCCGAACCAAGCGATTAGCTCCCGGCTTTCGGGCCGATTTTTCCGCTCAGATCGCCGAGGTTCGGTGACGCTGCGCGGACTGAAGTAGGAGGCTGCTTCGCAACATAAGAAAAGCCGCCTTCGCGAACGGAGGCGGCTATCCTAAAAATCCAGCTCTGGGAAGAACTTAGAATGTGGCTTTGACGCCAAAGACGACGCGGGCGTCGTAGATGCTGCCGAAGCTGTGTTCGTCGGTGTCCCAGTAGCGCAGGTCCAGGCCGATCTTCGGCGTCAGCGCGTAGCCCAGGCCGAGGTTCCAGGTGGTGTAGTCGGCCGGTCCCTGGACGGACTGGTGGCCGATGGCGCCGGACACGGACCACTTGTCGTCGACCGGCACCGAGCCGTTCAGTTCGACATAGGTGGCCTCACCCGACTTGAAGGGGAATTCCGGCGAGTAGTAGACCGCCGCGCCGACCGTGGCCTTGCCCACGGGCATCGAGCCGGCCGCCTTGATTTCATAATAGGCCTCGTCAGGACCCGAGGGCTTGTTGGCGTAGCCGTAGTAGATGACGCCGAGGTCCAGAGCGACCGGGCCGGCGGTCGGCTTCACGCCCATGTAGAGGTCGTACTCCATGGTCGTGCCGTTGTTGAAGTCGACGTTCGACAGCCAGGTGCCGGCGTAGAACTTGCCGTAGGCGAGGTCGGCGCCGCCGGACACCTGACCGGCCTCGTCGGTCTGGCTGATCCCGCGGAACACGTAGTCGGTGGCGGCCCCGATGTTGAAGGTCACGGTGGGCTTCGCGTCGTCCGCCAGAGCGACGCCGCCCATGGCGGCTGTGGCCGCTGCGACGAGCAGCGAGGTCTTGAGAGCGTTCATTTCGTTTTATCCCCTAGATCAATCAGGCTCAGCCCGATCGAGCGGAACCATCGCCTCGGCGCTCGGGAGTCGACAACGCGACGCCCCCCGCCGCCCTGGCGGAGCTTCCTCATGATCGAGTTTTGGGCGCGACGGATCGGTGGCGCCCAAAAGTGAGGCGCCTATCGTCACAGACGGTCCGGTGGCGGACGATGCGGAAGAGGGCCCGGCCGCGCAAAGGCGGCGTAAAGGGCTTTGCCCTCGCCCCACTCTTGTGGGGAGAGGCTGGGCCGCGTCGCGCAGCGACGAGGGACGCCGCAAGGCGTCAGCTGACGGGCTCGGGGTATCCCCCTCGCCCTACCCATTCCCCCTCAAGGGGGAGAGGACAAGGCGGCGTCTACCGCATCGCCATGGGCGCGTAGCCCAGGTGGGAGCCTGCGTCGACCAGCAGGGTTTCGCCGGTGACGTGGCGCGAGGCGGGAGAGGCGAGGAAGATCGCCGAGGCCGCGATGTCCTCGGCGGTGGAGGCGACCTTGAGCGGGGTGGAGGCGGCCGCGCCCTCGCGCATGCGCGCCACGCGTTCCTCCGGCAGGCCCTTGCCGAACCAAGGCGTGTCGATGAAGCCCGGGCAGATGGCGTTGACCCGGATCTTCGGCGCCAGCGCGCGGGCCAGGCTGATGGTCATGGTGGTGAGCGCGCCCTTGGAGGCGGCGTAGGGCACGGACGAGCCGATCCCCATCACCCCGGCGATCGAGGCGGTGTTGACGACGGCGCCGGGCTGGGGCGCGGCCTCGAGCAGGGGGCGGGCGGCGCGAAGCATCTGGAAGGCGCCGACCACATTGACCGCATAGAGCCGCTGGAAGTCGTCGGACGAGACCGCGTCCATGTCGGCGTGGTTGGCGAACATCGTGGTGCCGGCGTTGTTGAACAGGCAGTCGATGCGGCCGAAGGGCTCGGCCGCCGCGGCGATCTTCCGGCAGTCCTCGTCGCTGGCCACGTCGCCCTGGACCAGGACGGCCTTGGCGCCGTGGGCCTCGACCTGGCGGGCGGTCTCCTCAGCCTCATCGACGCTGCGGGCGTAGTTGATGACGACAGCCTTCGCCCCGCGCGAGGCGGTCTCGACGGCGATGGCGCGGCCGAGCCCGGTCGAGGCGCCGGTGATCACCACCACGAAATCCTTGAAGTCCTGGCCGGCCATGGTCGTTTCCCCTGTCAGTTTTGCTGAGGCCACCGATAGGCCCTTACGGCCGGGCGCGGAAGGCCCGCAGGCGGAAACGCGCGGCCGGACCGTGAGGATTTCTGCCCTGGGGTCCAGAAGATTTGGCCGCCCGAACCGCAAGCCTGTCGGGCGCCGGGCGGAAGCATGCTCTATATCGCCAGCGCGGCGGTCCCCGGATCGCCTGCGTGAAGGATTGGAGCACGGACGCGATGAACGCGCCTTCCCGCCTGCTGGCGGACCCGGATGCGAAGGGGCGGATCGCCCCGCAGACCCTGACGCACCTGCAGCGTCTGGAGGCCGAGAGCATCCACATCATGCGCGAGGTGGCGGCCGAGGCCGAGCGCCCGGTGATGCTGTACTCGATCGGCAAGGATTCGGCCGTGATGCTGCACCTGGCGGCCAAGGCCTTCTACCCGTCCAAGCCGCCGTTCCCGCTGCTGCACGTCGACACGACCTGGAAGTTCCGCGCCATGTACGAGATGCGCGAGCGGATGGCGGAGCAGCTGGGCTTCGAGCTGCTGGTCCACCAGAACCCCGAGGCCAAGGCGCGCGGGATCAATCCGTTCGACCACGGCTCGGCCCTGCACACCGACATCTGGAAGACCGAGGGCCTGAAGCAGGCGCTGGACAAGTACGGCTTCGACGCCGCGTTCGGGGGCGCCCGCCGCGACGAGGAGAAGAGCCGCGCCAAGGAGCGCATCTTCTCGTTCCGCTCGGCCCAGCACCGCTGGGACCCGAAGAACCAGCGGCCGGAGCTGTGGAAGCTCTACAACGCACGGAAGAACAAGGGTGAGAGCATCCGGGTGTTCCCGCTCTCCAACTGGACCGAGCTGGACATCTGGCAATACATCCACCTGGAGAACATCCCGATCGTGCCGCTCTACTTCTCCGACGTGCGGCCGGTGGTGGAGCGCGACGGCGCGCTGATCATGGTCGATGACGACCGCATGCCGTTGAAGCCCGGCGAGACCCCGATGATGAAGTCGGTGCGGTTCCGCACCCTCGGCTGCTACCCGCTCACAGGGGCGGTCGAGAGCACGGCGGCGACCCTGCCCGAGATCATCCAGGAAATGCTGCTGACCACCACCTCGGAGCGCCAGGGCCGGATGATCGACCACGACCAGGCCGCCTCGATGGAGAAGAAGAAGCAGGAGGGCTACTTCTGATGGCCCACCAGTCCGACCTCATCGCCGAGGACATCGGGGCCTATCTGGCCGCGCACGAGCGCAAGAGCCTGCTGCGGTTCCTGACCTGCGGCTCGGTGGACGACGGCAAGTCGACCCTGATCGGGCGGCTGCTCTATGATTCCAAGATGATCTTCGAGGACCAGCTGGCCGCGCTGGAGGCCGATTCCAAGAAGGTCGGCACCCAAGGCGGGGAGATCGACTTCGCCCTCCTGGTCGATGGTCTTGCCGCCGAGCGCGAGCAGGGGATCACCATCGACGTCGCCTACCGGTTCTTCTCGACCGACAAGCGCAAGTTCATCGTCGCCGACACCCCCGGCCACGAGCAGTACACCCGCAACATGGTCACCGGCGCCTCGACCGCCGATGCGGCCGTGATCCTGATCGATGCGCGCAAGGGCGTGCTGACCCAGACGCGGCGGCACTCCTATCTGGTCAAGCTGCTGGGCATCCGCCACGTGATCCTGGCGATCAACAAGATGGACCTGGTGGACTGGAGCCAGGCGCGGTTCGACGAGATCTTGGCCGACTATCGCGCCTTCGCCGCCCAGATCGGGCTCACGGATTTCACCGCCATCCCGATGTCGGCGCTGCGGGGCGACAACATCACCAGCCACAGCGAGGCCGCGCCCTGGTATCAGGGGCCGGCGCTGATGAGCCTCTTGGAGGACCTGCCGGTCGAGGACGACCTGCGCGAGCAGCCGTTCCGGATGCCGGTGCAGTGGGTCAACCGTCCCAACCTGGATTTCCGCGGCTTCTCCGGCTTCATCTCCTCGGGGAGCGTGCGGCCGGGCGATCGGATCAAGGTGCTGCCGTCGAGCCGCGAGAGCACGGTCGACCGGATCGTCACCATGGGTGGCGATCTCGACGAGGCGGTGGCCGGCCAGTCGGTGACCCTGACCCTGAAGGACGAGATCGACGTCAGCCGCGGCGACGTGATCGCCCAGGCCGCTTCGCCGCCGGAGGTCGCCGACCAGTTCGAGGCGACGATCGTCTGGATGGACGACGAGGCCATGCTGCCGGGCCGGCCCTATCTGCTGAAGCTGGGCGCGCGCACCGTCGGGGCCTCGATCACCGAGCCCAAGCACAAGGTCAACGTCAACACGCTGGAGAAGCTGGCGGCCAAGCGGCTGGAGCTGAACGAGATCGGCGTCTGCAACCTGTCGCTCGACGCGCCGATCGCTTTCGACCCCTATGCCGACAATCGCGAGCTCGGCGGGTTCATCCTGATCGACCGGATCTCCAACCGCACCGTGGCGGCGGGGATGCTGCACTTCGCCCTGCGGCGCAGCCAGAACGTCCACTGGCAGGCGCTCGACGTCGACAAGGCCGCACGCGGCGCCCTGAAGGGCCAGCGCGGGCGGGTAGTCTGGCTGACGGGCCTGTCGGGGTCGGGCAAGTCGACCATCGCCAACCTGGTCGAGAAGAAGCTGCACGCCAACGGGCGGCACACCTACCTGCTCGACGGCGACAATGTCCGCCACGGGCTGAACAAGGACCTCGGCTTCACCGACGAGGATCGGGTGGAGAACATCCGCCGCGTCGCTGAGGTGGCCAAGCTGATGGTCGACGCCGGCCTGATCGTGCTGGTCTCGTTCATCTCGCCGTTCCGCGCCGAGCGGCAGCTCGCCCGCGACCTGCAGGCGGACGGGGACTTCGTCGAGGTGTTCGTCGACACTCCGCTGGAGATCGCCGAGGCCCGCGACGTCAAAGGCCTCTACAAGAAGGCCCGTGCCGGCCAGCTGAAGAACTTCACCGGCATCGACAGCCCCTATGAGGCGCCCGAAACGCCGGAGATCCGCATCGACACCACCCGCACCTCGGCCGAGCAGGCCGCGGAGGTCATCGCGGCGTGGCTGGAGGGCGAGCTGGACTACACGATCTAGCGC
>CAMFHW010000242.1 GCA_945952175.1 uncultured Phenylobacterium sp.
CCTCGACGGCATCGAGTGTCGCGCCAACCACCGCGCCGACCGGCCCGACGCCCACGCCCAGCGCGGCGTTGAAGGCGGTGATCTCGTCGGCCAGCCGTTCGGCCACCGTGCGCCCGTCGGCATGCCGCGCCGTCTGCAGCGCGCGGCCCTCGGGGTTGGACGACAGCACCACCACGAACACCGCGCTCCCGGTCGCCGTCGCCCGCGCGAACACCGGCCGCAAGGCCTCGAAGCCCAGATAGGCCGTCACCGTCATCGCGTCGGCGCCGAAGCCGGAGCCCTCGCCCAGGAACCCCCGCGCATAGCCTTCCATGGTGGCCGCGAAATCCCCGCGCTTGGCGTCGACCAGGGCCAGCGCGCCCTGGGCCTTGATCCCGCCGACCGCGCGCGCCAACTCCGCGGACCCCGCCGCGCCCAGCCGCTCGAAGAACCCGGCCTGCGGCTTGATCACCGCGACCCGGCCATCCGCCGCCTCCAGCACGGTTCCGCAGAACCGCTTCAGCCCTTCGGCGCCGTCTTCCAGCCCCCAGGCCGCCATCAGCTCCGCCGAGGGATCGAGCCCGAGGCACAGCGGCGAGCGATCTGAAATCAGCGGCGCCAGCCGCTCGGCGAATGTCTGTCCCATCGAGGCCTCCTGTTGCGAGGCCCCAGCGATCGCCGCTTGGCGGGTCCCCGCCAATCGACTAAGCGGGATCGAGCTGTGAGCATTCGTCACATGAGCCGACGCCGCCTGCCTTCGCTGAAGGGCCTGCAGGCCTTCGAGGCCTTCGCCCGCGCCGGGCTGATGACCCGCGCCGCCGAAGAACTTTCCGTCACCCACGGCGCTGTCAGCCGCCAGATCAAGGCGCTGGAACGCCAGCTCGGGACCCGCCTCCTGGCCGGGCCGAAGCACGCGCTCACCCTGACGCCCGCCGGCCGCGAGCTCGCCGCCTCGCTCGGCCCCGCGCTGGACATGATCGCCGCCAGCCTGCCGGGCGCGGCGGCCGACCGGGAGCTGGTGGTGTCCTGCCTCTCCACCTTCGCCATGAAGTGGCTGATCCCCCGCCTGCCGCACTTCATCGACCGCCACCCAGGCGGGCGCGTGCGCATCGTCGAAGACCGTGGCGCGGCGGCGTTCGGCCAGGCCGGCGCCCATGCCGTCATCCGTCTCTGGCGCGGCCCGCCGGAGCCGGGGATCAAGGCCACGCCCTTCCTCGATCACGCCTACGGCCCGGTGCTGTCTCCGGCCCTGTTCGAGGCGGCCGCCCGCGATCCCGCCAAGCTCCTCGCCCTGCCTCGCCTGCACAGCGAGACCTTCGCCGCCGGCTGGGCCAAGTGGGCCGACGACGCGGGCGTCGCCCTGCCCCCCGCGACGGCCGAACGCGCCTTCGAGCGCAATTCCTACATGCTGGAGGCCGCCGCCGCGGGCCTGGGCTGCGCCGTCACCGGCCAGGCCTTCGCCCAGGCCGACATCGAGGCCGGCCGCCTCGTCGCGCCCTGGGGCTTCCATCCCCTGCCGACCCGCTTCACCTACCTGCGCCCGGCCCTCAACGAGCCGCCCCTAAGCAAGGCGTTCGGCGCCTGGCTCGCCACCGAGGGCCGCAAGGCGCCGCCACCCGCGGGCCCACCGGGCGCCTAGTCAGGACCTGGCCTTGCCGGAGAGCGCCTTCAGCGCCTCCCGATCGGCCTTCGCACCGGCCGCATCGCCGAGCTTCTCCTTCACCTCGGCGCGCCACTCCAGGGCTTGCCCGCTCTTCGGATCGGCGGCCAGGGCGGCGTCGTATTCCTCGAGCGCCCGGCGGTAGTCCATCAGGAACCAGTAGGCCCGCCCCTTTCGCGTCAGGGTCATCGCGTCGTTCGGCGAAAGCCGGAGCGAGACGTTCAGGTCCCGTATGGCCCGGTCATGGCGCTCCAGGGCCATGAACACGTCGGCGCGATTGTAATAGGCCGGCTCGTAGTCCGGCTCCGCGGCGATCGCCCGACCATAGTCCGCGAGCGCGGCCTCGTATGCGCCGTCATCGGTCTCGGCCAGCCCGCGGTTATTGAAGACGAACGCCGACTTCGGGGCGAGCTTCGCTGCGGCGTCGAAATCCGCCGTCGCCCGTGCGGGCTGGTCGTTCAGCCGGAAGAGCTGGGCGCGCCCGACCAGCAGGTCGGCGTCCGTCGGCGAGGCCGCGATGGCGTGATCGTAGTCGGATATGGCCTCGCGATAGCGTCCCGCCCGGCGACGGATCTGCGCGCGCGCCTGCCAGAAGTCCGACGCCTTCGGGTCGAGCGCGATCGCGCGGTCGTAGGCCTGGCGAGCCGCCTCGTCGTCGCCCAGGGCCGCCAACCCCTCGCCCAGGCCGGCATGCAGATCCGCGCGATCGGGCGCGCGCTGGATGGCTATCCGGTAGGCTTCGACCGAGCGCTTCCAGTCCCCGGCGTCGGCATAGGAAATCGCCTTGTTGATCCACGCCCAAAGATTGTCCGGCGCGACCCTGAGCGCGTCGTCATAGGCGGCGATTTCCTCGGCCTGGCGCCCCAGGGCGCCGAGCTCTATGCCCAGTCCGTTGCGCGCGTCCGGGTCCTTCGGATCCAGCTCCGCGGCCTTCCTGTAATCGGCCAGGGCGTCCTCGTGCCGCTTGGCGGCGGCGAAGAGCTGGGCGCGGTTGTAGTAGGCGGCGGCGCTCGGCTTGAGGCTCAGCACCTGGCCGTAGGCGGCGATCGCCAGCTCGGGCTTCTTCTGGGACTGCAGCGCCGCGGCCTGTTCGAACAGGGCGTCAGGGGACTTCGGGGCGAGCTTGAGCGCGGCCTCCGCGGCGGCGGCGGCCTCGTCGGGCCGCTCGGCGCGCCGCGACAGCCGCGCGATCGCCAACAGGGGGTCCGGATCGTCGGGGTTGAGGGCCGCGGCCTTGCGAAAGGCCACGATCGCATCCTCGGTCTTCTCCAGGGCGTCGAGCGCCGCGCCCCGGGCGTACCACGTGTTGGACCAGTCTGCGGCCAGCCTCGTCGCCCGGTCGGCGTCCTGCAGCGCGGCCTTCGCCTGGCCCAGTTCCAGATAGGCGCCCGACCGATAGACCAGCGCGGACGCCGGATCGGTGGTGGACTTGAGCGCAACGTCGAAATCCGCCAACGCCGCCTTCGCGTCGCCTTTCGCCGTCTCCAGAAGCCAGCCGCGCTTCAGGCGCGCCTGCACATTGTCGGGCTCGGCCCGCAGCACCGCATTGAAGTCCTCCAGGGCCAGCTCGGCCTTGTCCAGGTCCATGCGGCTCAAGCCCCGGGCCAGCCGCGCCTCCACATTGTCCGGCTGGAGGGCGAGCGCGGCGTCGGCGTCGCGCTCGCCGGCCGCGTTGTCGTCCATGCGCCAGTGCGCAAGGCTGCGATGGACCAGAAGGGCGATCTTGTCCGCCGCCGGACTGGCCGCCAGGGCCTGGTCGCAGGCGGCCACGATGCGCTTCCAGGTCTCGTTGTTCCGCTCGTCCGGATCCGCAAGGCAGACGGCCGCCGGTGTCGGCGGTCGCGAGGCCGCCGCCGGCGCGGTCGCGGGCGTCACCGTCAGCAACCCCGCCACGGAGAGCACGGGCAGCAAGCTCATCGCGTTCCTCCGCTCGCCGGCGCATGTGGCGACGCCTCGCCCACGATCGGCGCCCGGGCCAGCCAGGTCCGCGCCGCGGCGCGGACATCCTCCAAGGTGATGGCGGTCATCAGCGGCTCGTACTGCAGGCCTTCCTCGAGCAGCGCGTGCTGGCGCGCCGAGCCGCTGAGCGTGTCGGCCCACCACATGTCCGTCTGCTTCCTGGCCCGCGCGTCGGCCAGGATCGGCTCGCGCGCGTCTTCCAGCATCCGTGCGCTCACCCCGCCGGCCTGGAGCTCGGCCGCGAGCTTGCGCGCCTCCTCGACAATGGTGGGGAGGTCGGCCGGGGTCGATTCCAACGAGACTTGCAGCGCCCCCTGGTCACCGAAGTCGGGGCCCGTGGTGAACACCCTCGGCGCATAGGTCTTGCCGAGGTCGTCGCGAATCCGCCGCCGCAGGGCCGTGTCGAACACGGCCGCCAGGAGCTTGAGGCTGTA
This sequence comes from uncultured Phenylobacterium sp., assembly GCA_945952175.1. GTDB lineage: Bacteria > Pseudomonadota > Alphaproteobacteria > Caulobacterales > Caulobacteraceae > Phenylobacterium. The sequence continues at coordinate 4,033 of CAMFHW010000242.1, forward strand.
CTCCTCCCGCCGCCGCTCCGGCGTCGAGACGTAGAGCGGCCACACCAGGATGGCGACCGCCTTGTCGGCGGGCCCCTCGTGCTCGATCCGGATCGCCGGCGGGGTCACGTCCGGATAGCGGAAGAAGCGCGGCGCGCCGGCCTTGCCCGGGGCCGCGCGCGGCGGCAGGGCGCCGAAGGTCGCGGCGACCGCATGCGTCGCGCTCGCCTCGTCCAGGTCGCCCACAAGCGTCACCTCGATCTGCGAGCCGACCAGCGCAGGCCTGAGCGCCCGCGACAGGTCCCGCGCCTTCAAGGCCATGGCCACGTCCCGACTGGGCATGTTGCCGGGTGAGCCCGGATCGAGCTGCTCGGCCATCGCGACGTTCAGCGCCATCTCCGGGCGGCTTGCGATGGAACGGAACATCATGTCCACGAGGGTCGGCAGGCGCGCGTCCATCTCGGGCCGGAAGCCCGGATCCGACAGGAAAGCCGCCAGCACCTGCAGTTGGTCTTCCACGCCGTTGGAAAATGCGAGGCTGCGCGCGCCGAACTGCGAGGGACCGACCCCGAACTCGAACATCCAGTTCAGTTTCGAGGCCAGCAGCGCCTGGATCTCCTCGAAGCTGTGCTTGCCGAGGCCGCCGAAGGTCAGGGCGTTCGCGCCGAGCTGAACCGCGGCCAGGTCGCGATCGTCGAGATCCTGGCGGCCCCGCCCGAAACTCAGGCGGATCGCGACCTTGTTCGGCTCCTGCGCCGAGCCCTTGAAGTTCAGGATGACGCCATTGGCGAACTTCAGCCGGACGAACTCGCCCTCCGCCATCACCTCGCGGCTGACCACCTTTCCGGGCTTGCCGAACGACGAATAGGCCCAACCGGAACGCGACGCCGTCGCCGGCGCCGTCACGACGGCGGGGCCGGAAGACCACGCGGCCAGCATCTGCTCCCGCGTCGGCGGGTGGGCGCCGGCCATGGCCAGTCGCGGCTGCGACCCGGACCAGTCGACGGCGAAGCGCGCGCGGAGCGTCTCCGGCGTCAGGTCCTCCACCGCCCGGTCGAAGTCGTAGAGCACGTCGGCGGGGCTGGCGAGCGGCAGGCCTTCGAGCGCCTTCGACTGCAGGCCGTCGGCCAAGTCCCGGGACGCCCGCGCCCCCGCCGCCAAAACGTCCCCGCGCAGGTGGGCGCGAACGAGGTCGGTGGCCGCTTCCGCCTCCGCCTCGGTCGGGCCGTCTTTCGCGAACCGATCGAGCTCGGCCCGGGCGGAGGCGAGACCTGCGGCCCACGCGTCTCCGGTCGGGGCCACCGCCACGCAGATGGTGACCGCCTCGTGGAGGTCGCCGGCCGCCATCCCGGCCGTAAGCAGGCCGGCGTCCGGCGAGGCTGCGCGCGCCAGCAGGCGCTTGTTGAGGATCTCCCGCCAGATCTGGGACTGGGCCTCGCCCTGCAGGCGGGCGAGCGTCATCTGGCCTCTCGCCTCGCCGGGGCGGAGCCGGCAGACGCTCAGCACGCTCGGCAAGGTCGGGCCCGCGATCGTGAAGGCGTCCAGGGGGCGGGCCTGGTCCGGCGCCGTCGCCCGCGCGCGCTGCGGCTTCGGTCCTTGCGCCGACCAGGTGGAAAAGGCGTCCCGAACCATCTGCTCGAGCTCGGCCGGCGGCATGTCGCCCACCGCTGTCACGATCGCCTGGTCGGGGCGGTACCAGCGAAGGTAAAAGCGCTTCAGGTCGTCCGGCCCCGCAGCCTCGATCGTGGACTGGAGACCGATCGGAGAGCGGTTCGCGGAGCGCAGCTCCGGCGCCTGGAAACGCCCGATGGCTTCCTGTGCCGCAGCCATCGGGTCGTTGCGCATCTCCTTCTCGGCCAGGATCACGCCGCGCTCGCGACCGACCGCATCGGCCGTGAAGACGATCCCATCGGCGGCGTCGCGCAGCCAGACGAGGCCGCGGCGCACCTGCGCCGCGTCCGGCTGGGGCATGTCCAGCTTGAAGGTGGTGGCGAAGAGGGTCGTCGCCGCATTCTGGTCGCGGCCGAACGCGACGCCCCAGGGCGCGAATTCGCGGTCCGGCGCCCCATCGGGAAAGCTGCGCGTCGAGCGGAACGCCATGTGCTCGATGAAGTGGGCGAACCCCCGTTCCGCCTCGGCTTCCTCATAGCTGCCGACGTCGATCGCCAGGCGCAGCGACACGGCGCCCTTCGGCATGGCGTTGTGTTGAACGACATATCTCAGGCCGTTGGGCAGGACGCCGGTTCGGACGGCGGGGTCGGGTCGAAAGAGCTCCGGCTCCGGCCGCGGCGGGGTCGCGGCCACAACGGGGCTCCAGCCAGCCAGCGCCGCCAACACGGCGAGCGCACCGAGACAACTACGCAAAATCGCCCTCCCCCGGGGCCTGCCAACCTTGACCTTGGTTAGCTACGCGTTCCGGCTGCAATCCGCCAGGGATATGTACCCCAGGTTTTCGACGGCCCGCCGGTCCGCGGACTCCGGCGTCGGCGTCTCACTCGCCCGACGCCGCCTTGAACACAGCCCATTGCGCCTCGAACGCCCGCTGGTAAGCGGGGCGGGCTTCGCCGCGGGCGATGTAGGCGAGGAGGGTCGGATAGTCCTGCAGCAGGCCCGAACTGCCCAGCCGGCGCAGCACGGTGACCATCATCACGTCGGCCGCGCTGAACGCCCCGTCGAGCCAGTCGGCGCCGCCGAGATGCGCCTGTCT
>CAMFHW010000243.1 GCA_945952175.1 uncultured Phenylobacterium sp.
GGCGAGGGCCACGCCAGGCCCGCCGGCCAGGGCGGCCAGGCCGATCATCAGGGCCAGCACGAGCGCCGCGGCTCCCGAGCGGGACAGGCTCGCCGACGTCGCGGGCTTGGCGGTGGGCGCCTTGGGCGGCGCGAGATACTCCGCCGCAAGCCCGATCCGGATGAGATGGACCACGCCGACGATCAGCATGACGCCGAAGAACGCCGCCCATTTTCGACCCCCGGTGGGGGCGCGGATCTCGAAGACCGCCGGGCGCAGGTAGCGCGCCAGAAGGACCAGCTGGAATCCGGCGTTGACCATGGCGGCCAGCGGCGGCGCCCACTTCGGGTTCGGCGCGAGCAGGGCGAGGTAATAGACCACGAAGGCCGAATAGGAGCCGATGACGAAGGCCACCGGCGCGACGCTCAATATGGCGGTGATCGCGTCGGCGAAATGGGCGGGCGTCGTCCGGCTGTTCAGCAGGCCGTGCATCACGATGCAGAGGGCGAGCCAATAGCAGACCTCGATGATGACGATCTGGGGAAAGGCGATCTTGTCCAGGTTGGTGTGCTGGACGAACAGGCCCTGCAGCGCCGCCCCGATCACCGCGTTCATCAGCGAGAAGATCAGCAGGCGGCCGTCGTCCAGGGTGGGCGGCGGCTCCTCCGCCTCGTGGCGCAGCTGTTTGAAGAAGGCCAGTATGTAGTGGAGATAGTCCTTGGCGTAGGTCTCCACGAATTTCAGCGAGTCTTCGAGACCCATGCGCACCCCCCACACGGTTCACTGACAACTCTTGAGTGCGGGAAGCTATCGCACGCGCCGCCGACAGGGGCCAGCCCGGGGCGGGCCTATCGCCCGCAACCGCCGCCGCCCGGCCACCAGGCCCCCTCGTGCAGCAGGAAATAGGTTCCATTCTCGGTCGGGTGGCCAAATCCAGCCTTCGGGTCGAGCGAGCCGTCGGGCCGGAAGAAATGGTTCAGGCTGGCGTTGTCGTAGAGCGCGAGATCCGGCCCCGCCCAGGCGCCGGTGAGGTAGAGGCGCGGGCGGCGGATCTGCGGGTCGATCGAGGCCTTGGCCGGCCCGGCGGCGGTCAGATGGAATTCGTGGCCGTCCATCCGGCGCCAGACATTGCCCTTGGCCCCGCCGCTGACCAGGAGGCCGATCCTCTGCCCCGAAGGGGTGCAGAGCACGCCATGGCCCTCGACGGCGGTCACCGCCTGGACGGTCTGCTTGGCCGTCGTCGGGTAGAAGAGGACGTAGAGCCGATAGTCGCCGCCGGGGCCTACCGTCACGCCCGAGCCTTGCCAGACCGGCAGCAGCCGCAAACGCCCGCCGACCGTATAGATCCAGGGATCGAACACCGCGTCGAAGGCCATGATGGCGACGCAGACCCCCACGGCCAGGGCGAGCAGGCCCGAGAGGCAGCCCAGGCCCTTGCGCGGCGGTCGGGATGGCGGGGCGTCGGTCATGGCGGTCGCGGCGCGCTCAGCCGGCGCGCAGGCGGCGTTCGGCCTCGGCGCGGCCCCGTACGCCGCCCAGCCGCCCGGGCGCCAGGGCGAGGTCGGCGTCGAAGGCGGCCAGCGCCTCTTTCGGCCGCCCGAGTTTGAGGAGCAGCTCGCCCAGTTGCTCGCGGGCCGGCACGATCGGCCCAGGCGTCAGCGGCAGCTTCTCCAGGCTATCCTCCTCGTCGGCGGCCGCTGTCATGGCCGAGACCGCCGCCGGGCCATCGCCCGCCGCGGCGAGGCGCCAGGCCTCGGCCGATTTCAGCAGGGCGTCGGTCTGGGCCGTCCAGTAGGCGTCCTTGGCGGCGGCGAGCGCGTCCCGGCACGCCGCGATCTGGGCGATGTCGGTGTCCGCCGGGCCGGGCTTGTCGCCCCGCAGCTTGCCGAGGGCGCGGGCCCACCAGACCAGGGCCACGACCTGGGGCGTCGAGCCGGGCAGGGGCTCGAGCCCCGCCGCCTTCCCCCAGTCGCGGGTCTCGATGGCCAGGCGCACCGGCATGGCGTTGCCGGCATAGCCGATCTTGAACACCGCGCCCGACAGGCCGGTGAGCGCCGAGAGGCCCGCGACCTCCCGGGCCGCATCCGTCGACCGGCCGCGCTGGAGGTAGGCGTAGGTGAGATAGTCCATGGCGTGCAGGGCCTCGCCCACATCCCCCTGGGCGCGGGCGGCGTCGCGGGCGGCCAGGTTGGAGGCGATGGAGTCGTCCCACAGGCCCAGGCGCGTGAAGATGTGCGAGGGCATGTGCAGGGCATGGGGCGCCGAAGGCGCGATCTTCGCATAGGCGCGGGCGGCGGGCAGGCCGCGCGGGGCGAGCTCGGCGCTGTCATAGGCGTGGATCAGGTAGTGCGGCACGCCGGGATGGTCGGGCTGGCGCTTCCAGATCGGCTCCAGGATGTCGGCGGCCCGCTTCTGGCGCGCATGGGTGCGGTCGGTGGGCGGAGCGGTGGCGACCAGGGAGAGCGCGTAGAAGGTCGCGATCTCGTCGTCGGCCGGATTGTCCTGCGCCGCCTTCGCCATGGCGTCGGAATAGCGCAGGGCGCGGGCGGCGTGGGGCATGGTGGCGGCGTCGGCGTAGTAGCCGCCCAGGGCGGCGATCAGGGCCTGTTCGCGCGGGGAAGCCTTAGGGGCGAGGGCCTCAGCCTGCTGGATCTCGGCCACGCCCGCCGCCAGGCCGGCCCCGGCCGGGACCTCCCAGAGCTGGTGGTAGTGGGTCATGGCGCGGCCCCAGTGGGCCATGGCGCAGGACGGGTCGGCCGCGGCGACCTGAGCGAAGCCCTTGTCGGCGTCATCGTAAGCGAAGGAGTGCAGCAGGGCCGTGGCGCGGTCGAAGGCGGGGGCCGTGGCCGGCGCACAGCTGGTGCGGAAGTCGACGGCGCCCAGCCGCTCCGGCGCCGGATGATGGTGGTGCTCCTCGTCCTGGGCGGCCGCGCCGGTCGCGAGCGTCAGGGCGAACAACGAGGCGGCGGCAAGTCGGGCTTTCATGAGCGTCCCCGGAACAGCCTGGGCGCGGCGGCGATCGGCGCCGGCCCGCAGCTTACGATGACGGGGGCGGGGCGAGGACGCAACGGGCGGGGCGGGCGCAGGAACGCCATTCCGGCAGCCGAACCGAAGCGCCGCCTCGGAATGGCGATCCAGTCCCCGGACCCTAGGCCTGAGGCCGCGGCTCGTCCGCCAGGACCTCGGCCTCGGGATGGAGGGCCGTCCATTCGAGGCATTCCCGCAATTCGTTGGGCGTGACCCGGAACAGCAGGCCGATGGATCGGAGCGACCAGCCCTTCCGCAGAAGATCGCGCGCGTGGTCGAGCTGATATTCGCTGAGGGGGTTGCGGCGGGCGCGGCGGACGCTGGGCAGGCGCGAGGGCCAGCGCGCCTCATGATCGGCCAGGAGCTCGATCAGGGGCGGCGCGTCGCCCTGGGTCAGGACCTCCAGCCGGGAGCCATCCGCGAGCGCCATCCCGACCCCCCGGCGGAAATAGGCCCTGAGAAGGGCGAGAAGCTGGCCGGTGGTCAGCTGCAGCACGTCGAGGCTGTAGAGGATCAGCTCGTCGCCGGGCTTGAGCTCGGAAAGCAGCTTCCAAAGCGCTCGCTGGCTCTGGGGTGTCGGCGCCTGCTCCTCGAGGACGAGCTCGCAGGAGGCGCTCTCGACGTGCCAGCGCTGCACTTCGCGGGGCGGCAGACCCTCCGCCTCGCGCACGAATCCAAAGCGCATAGGCTGCGCCACCCCCTCAAATCGCCGAACGTTTTCGCAGGTACTTCTAGGATTTGGATTGTGAGATTCGCGTCTCTATTCTGTGACGATTGTACGAAATTACAAAAAACTTATAAGAATAATTCATGTTCGGGCAATGTTATGGAAATCTTATGGGCCGATGAATTGCGGCATCGACAAAAATGCAACGCAAATGGTTGTCGTATTGCTCATCGGACGCTTTGGATGAAAGCGTCACATACCTGAGCGTTAAGCTTCACAATCCCACTCTATTGGCCCCTCTCAAGAGGTGCGGGGCGCAACTTCGTCGGCAATTTCGATGCCGGCGCGCGCGCAAGTGGAAGAGGCCGCACCTCTCCTAGAGAGGGGTTACCAATGAAAAACCTGATGTCCACCGCCGCCTGGGGCGTGCTGATGCTCGCGGCGGCCGCCGGCCCCGCCGCAGCCGCTGACGCTGACGGCGAGATCGCGCTCGAAGGCGTGATCGTCACCGCGACCAAGACCGAGACCGACCTGCAGAAGACCCCGATCGCCATCTCGGTGATGGGCGGGGAGCAGATGCAGGCGCGTCACGCCGAGAGCCTGATCAGCCTGCAGGACGGCTCGATCCCGTCGCTGCGCGTGGCCACCTTCGAAGCGCGTCAGTCGGCCCTGACGGTCGGCATCCGCGGCATCGTGCCGTTCGACGCCAACCAGACGGCCCGCGACCAGGGCGTCGGCGTCTATATCGACGGCGTCTATCTCGGCCGCCAGCAGGGTCTCAATGCCGCGCTGTTCGATGTCGACCGCATCGAGGTCCTGCGCGGCCCGCAGGGCACGCTGTTCGGCCGCAACACCGAAGGCGGCGCCGTGAGCATCGTCACCAAGGCGCCGACCGGCGTGTTCGGCGGGCGGATCACCGCGGGCGCCGGCAATTTCGGCTCCTATACCGGCGAACTGCACCAGGACTTCCAGGAGTTCGCCCATCTGTCGATCAAGGTCGACGCCCTGATCCAGCATCAGGACCCCACCACCAAGAACCCGGCGTCCGGGCAGGCCGGATGGAACCAGTACCATCGCACGGGCGCGCGGATCACCGGGCTGTACCGGCCGACCGACACCTTCAGCGCCGAGATCTCGGCGGACTACGCCAAGGACGAGAACACCCCGTTCTTCAGCCAGCTGGTCAACTACAATCCCTATGGCAAGCGGGTGCGCACCCTGGCCGAAGTGACGGCGGGTCCGGCCGCGGCCCCGGCCGGGACGATCAATCCCCTCGCGCCGCTGGTGAAGGTGCACACCAGCCGCCAGACGGTTTCGGATATCGGCACAGTGCAGCAGCCGAGCGTCGACGAGACCGGCGGTCTCTCGGCGGTCCTGAAGTACAAGGTCTCGCCCGACCTCGAACTGCGCTCGATCACCGCCGCGCGCGGCGTCGGCACCAACCAGTGGGACAATTCCGGCATCGAGGCCCGCAACGTCTTCGCGCCGAACGCCAATTTCGGGCGCTACAGCCTGTCGGATCTCTATCAGCGCCAGTTCAGCCAGGAGTTCCAGGCGGTCGGCAATTTCGGCGAGACGATCTCCTATGTCGCCGGGGCCTTCTACTTCAAGGAGCACGCCAAGGAGTCGGCGGCGACCCCGTTCACCAACCAGTGGAACGCCGACGGCACCGCCTACACCATCCGCTCGTCCTATGGCACGTCCAAGGCCGCGGCCGGCACGGCGGGTTGGGAGTACGGCACGCGCTTCATCACGCGGGCCAGCCGCGCCGAGGCGATCAGCACCGCGGTCTACGGCCAGGGCACCTACACGCCGACCTCGCTGCCGTCCCTGCACCTGACGCTCGGCGGCCGGTACACCAAGGACAAGCGCGACGGCACGCTGTACGTGGTCAACGGCAAGGCGACCAACTTCACGTTCAACTACGACAAGGGCCGCTTCGACCCGCTGGTCAACGTGGCGTACGACGCGGCCGAGGGCGTCAGCCTCTACGCCAAGTATTCGACCGGCTATCGCGCCGGCGGCGCCAACGACCGGTCGTCGACCTTCCAGAGCTTCAGCGCCGAAGACGTCAAGGCCTATGAGGTCGGCGCCAAGATGGAGCTTCTGGAGCGCCGCGTGCGGGTCAACCTGGCCGCCTTCGCCATGGACCGCTCCAACTCGCAGATCGACTTCGACAATGTCGACACGACGCCGGGCAGCCCGACCCAGGGGGCCCACACCGAGGAGACGCGCAACTCCTCCGGCATCTCGAAGATCCGCGGCTTCGAGGCCGACGTGACCGCCCGTGTCGCGGAAGGCCTGACCGTCGGCTTCTCCTACGCCTATACCGACGTGAAGATCCCTGCCGCCCCGTTCCCCTTCACCGGCAACGCCGTGGTGCCGCTGGGGACGCCGTTCCCGGTGAACGTCGTCTACACGCCGCCGAACGCGGCCTCGGCCTATGTCGACTACGAACGGCCGCTGGGCAAGCTGACCTTCCGCGGGCACCTCGACGCGAACTATGCGGATGCGCAATACGCCTTCCAGACCGAGTTCGCGGACGTGTCGCCCACGGGTTCGGTGACCCGGCAGGTCGCGGTGAAGACCGACTCCAGCTTCATCGTGAACGCCAGCGTCGCCCTGGCCGACATCAATATGGGCGGCGCGACGGCGGCGCTGTCGCTGTGGAGCCGCAACCTCCTGGACGAGTCGCACATCTACCGGATCTCGGCCGCAAACCGCGGCACGATCGGCGACTACGCCAACTTCAACCCGCCCCGCACGGTGGGTGTCGAGCTGCGCGTGAAATACTAGGGCGGCTCGACCGTCAGGCGTTCCCCCCGTGGGGAGCGCCTCAGCCTTGGGGCTCCGTCCGATGGACGGAGCCCTTTCGCTGTCAGCAGGGCGGGCCCGAGCGGGGACAGGAACGCCATTCCATCCACGCGAACCGAAGAGCCGCAGCGGAATGGCGATCCAGTCCCCTGACCGAAACCTAGGCCGCGAGCTGCGC
>CAMFHW010000244.1 GCA_945952175.1 uncultured Phenylobacterium sp.
CCGCCAGCTCGTCCAACCGCTTGCGCACATTGGCGTCCAGCATCGGCAGGCGCTCCTCGTACCAGGGCTTGTCGCGCTCCAGCAGCCAGGCCATCGAGCGCTCGACGATCGGCGGCTCGACCGTGTTGACCGCGGCGAACATCCAGGTGATCGCCCGCGCCCGGCCGTCGGGGTCCGCGGGCAGCAGGCCGGGGTGACGCTCGGCGATGTGCAGGATGATGCCGCCGGTCTCGAAGAGGCTAAGGCCGTCCTCCTCATAGGTCGGGATCTGGCCGAAAGGGTGCAGCGCCAGATGCGCCGGCGCCTTCATCTGCGCGAATGAGACCAGCCGCACGTCATAAGGCTGCCCCACCTCCTCCAACGCCCAGCGCACGCGCATATCGCGCGCCAGGCCCTGGCCCCGGTCCGGCGAAGCGGCGAAGGCGGTGATGATGGCGGTCATGGAGGGCTCCAGGCGTTGAAAGGCTCTGACCTGAGGACGGGCGAACGCGACCCGTTCCGACATCGCCGCAGGGGGGACTGGATCGCTATTCCAGCTCAGCGTCTCAGCCGGCTCGGCGGAATGGCGTTCCTGTCCTCGCCCCGCTCAGGGACAGCAACGCGCGACGGGCGATCCGGTCCCGGGCCTCAGCGTCCGCCCCAGCGCCACCGCCAGGGCTGGCGGTCGCTCTTCAGCCAGACCAGGACCAGGAACGCGACGGACAGGCCGCCGATGATCGCCAGCGCGATCCAGCGGGGCGTGCCCAGGCGCAAGGCGATCAGGGGCACGGCGGTGATCACCATCACAAAGATGATCAGCGCCCACCAGCCGGCCCAGCTTCGCGGCGACAGCCCGAAGCCATAGGCCTTCTGCCCGAACCAGGGTTCGCCCATCGCGCCCTCCTACCCCCGCGCCGCCGGCGGGTTCTTCAGCGCCGCCAGCAGGGCCGCCTCGCGATCCGGGGCGAGGCCCGAGCGCAGCTTCCCCTGCCGCTCGGCCGGCAAGGTCTTGAACCAGGTTAGCGTGTCGGCGGCGGTCGTGCTCAGCGGCCTGTAGGTCAGGCCGGCGGCGAGCGCCTTCTTGATGTCCCGCCGGGCGAACCCGGCCGTTTCGCCCTCCGCCGGGATCCAGACCGGCATGTCGCCCCAGGGCGAGACCTTGGCGCTCTCCAGGAACTTGGTCGGCGCCCAGGTCAGCTTGGGCTGGGCGTGGACGCCCTGGGCGATCCCGTCGAGCATGGCCTTCATGGTCAGCGGCCTGGCCGGGCCGGTCGCGTTGAACGTGCCGAAGGCGCGGGCCTCGCACATGCGGATCGTCCATTCCGCCAGGTCGCGGGCGTCGACGAACTGCACGGGATCCAGCCCGTCGCCGGGCGCCAGCACCTCGCCGCCCCGCGCCAGCCGCACCGGCCAGTAGGTGAAGCGGTCGGTCTCGTCGCCCGGGCCGACGATCAGGCCCGGCCGGATGATGGTCACCGACGATCCGAACTGCCGCCGGGCCTCGGCCTCGCTCTGCGCCTTCAGCGGGCCGTAGAGCGCCATCTTGCTGGCCTTCAGGGTCTCCTGGGTCTCGGCCATGGCGTCGGCGCCCGTATAGGGCTCCAGCGCGGCGCTCTCGTCCGCCGGCCTGTCGTTGGCGGCATAGACCGAGATGGTCGAGATGAAGACGTACTGCTTGACCTTGCCCTTCAGCGCCTGGCCCGCGTCGCGCACCCAGAACGGCAGGGTGGTCGGGTTGTCGATGCAGACGTCCCACTCGCGCCCGGCCAGCGCCTTCAGGTCGCCGGTGTTGCGGTCGCCCAACAGCTCCTCGACCTCGCCCGGCCATTCGTGGGGCTGCTTGCCACGATTGAACAGGGTCACCTTGTGGCCGCGCGACAGGGCGTAGCGGACCTGGTGCGGGCCGGTGAAGCCGGTCCCGCCGAGGATCAGGATGCGCAAGGGCTTCTCCGGCTTGGCGGCGGCCGCCCACGCCACGCCCGGCAGGGCCAGGGCCGAGAGGCTCAAGAACTGGCGACGGTGCATGGCGTTGTCCTGCTGCCGGGGCTGGGCGGCGATTACAGGACGCGTCGGGGGCCGAGTAAAGGCCGGCTCAGCAGGCCAGCGGGCGGCGCACGATGTAGTAGAGGGTCGGCGAATGGCGCTGGGGGGTTTCGCCGACGCGGCGGCCATCGATATCCAGCACCGCGTCGAGCTCGAATCCCGCCGCCGCCAGCTGCCGTCGCATCTCCGCGCCGGTGCAGTAATAATGCGGCGAGGCGAAGTTGTTGCCCGGATCCTGCTTGATCACATAGCGGTCGGTCCGCTTGCGATGCCCGGCGCTGGACAGCCAGTTCCTCATCCGCACCCCGACCCGCGCCACCGACCTCAGGGTGCGCAGCGGCGAGGCGCTGAGCTCCACCCGCAGCATGTCGCCCCAGTGGTTCTGGGCGCAGTCGAGATTGTGGCTGTTCAGCACGAAGGTCCCGCCGGGCTTCAGCACCCGCCACACCTCGCGCAGCGCCCGGGCCCGGCCCTCGTCGTCCACCGCGTCGATGCCGTTGTCGGCGAAGAAGGCCCAGTCGAAACGCGCCTCGCCCAGGCCCGACAGGTCGCGGACGTCGCCCTGCCGCAGGTCCAGGTGCGGATAGCGCTCCCGCGCCGCCGCCACCATGGCCGGGCTGTAGTCCACGCCCACATAGGACCGCGCCTCGCGCGCCAGGGGTTCGCTGGTCCGCCCGCCGCCGATGCCGATGTCCAGCACGTCGCCGCCGCGCCAGGCCCGGGCGGTCAGTTCGAACGCCGCCTGCTCCGCCTGGGTGAGCCCGCTCAGCGTCGCGTACCACCGCGCGGTCGCCGGCCGCTGGTAGATGCCGAGGTTGGTCGCGACCATGTCTGAAGCCGTGGTCATGGCTAAGGCCCTGTTCAGGTCAAGCTTAGCCTAGGCCTCAGGCCGCCTCCTGCAAGCGCTCGCGCGCGTCAGGCGAACTTGTTCGACGAGGCGCCAACAATCTGCGCCCCGGCTGCTCGATGAAGCGGTAGGTGAACGGCGCGATCGCCAGCACCAGGCCCAGGAACATCAGGTTGATCAGGTCGCCCAGCCAGGGCGTGCCGAACGCCTCCGCCGCATGGGTCACCTGCCCGCCCGGCCCCTTGGCCACCCGGTAGGCGATATGGAACGCCACGATCACCGGGGCGTGGACCAGGTAGATCGAATAGGACCAAGCCCCCAGCTTCAGCCCCGGCCCGCTCTTCAGCAGCCGCGAGATCGCCCCGCCCTCGCCGGCGAACACCCAGACCGCCAGGCCGAACACCAGCGGCGCGGCCAGCGACACCGCCGTCTCCCCGCTGACCGCCAGGAAGCCCGCCACCAGCAGGGCCACCGCGATCTCCGCCCAGAGCCCGGTCCGCGGCGGCCGCCTGCGCCAGATCCGCTGCACCAGGTAGCCGGTGAAGAACCCCGCCGCCCCGCGCGCCAGGCCGAAGGTCTCGGCCCCCGCCATGTACCTGCGGGAGAACAGCCCGATCACCACCAGGGCCGTGGCGACGATCGCGAGCGCCAGCGGCGTGCGCCAGCGCCGCGGCGCCGCCAGGAACCCCAGGGCGAAGACCAGGTAGAGCGCCATTTCGACGCTGATGCTCCAGGACGGCCAGTTCCAGGTCAGCCGGTCGAGGAAGCCCAGGCCATGGCCCAGGGCCAGGTTCAGCGGGATGTCGGTCGGCCTTCGCGCATAGGGGAAGCTCCAGCCCTCCAGGTGCTGGCGGGCGAACTCCTGGCTCACCATCACCGCCAGCATCGCCGCGTGCAGCGGCCAGACCCGCGCGAACCGCTTCCGCAGGAAGGTCCAGCGCGAGCCGCCCGCGTCCAGCCCGTCCTCGGCCGAATAGGCGATGACGAAGCCCGACAGCACGAAGAAGAAGTCGACGAACAGGAAGCTCGAGCGGAAGGCGGCGATCCCGTCCAGATGCCCGCCCACCTGGAAATGCCACAGCGCCACCAGCAGGGCGCACACGCCCCGCCAGCCGTCCAGCGCCTCGAAGCGCCGCTGTGGAACAGGGCCCGCGGTCATGCGGGCCCCATAGACTGGCCTAGTGCGCCTCGTCCAGCTTCAAGGTCTCCCGTAGCTGCCGCTTGAGGAATTTGCCCGAAGCGTTGCGCGGAATGCTCTCGTCGAGAAACCAGACGTAGCGGGGGATCTTGTGCTTGGCCAACCGTTCGGCCAGGTGGGCCCGCAGCGCCTCGGCGCTCACGCCCTGCCCCTCGCGCAGCACCACGGCCGCCGCCACCTCCTCGCCCAGCCGCGCGTCCGGCACGCCGAACACGCAGCACTCGGCCACCGCCGGATGGTGGTGCACGCTCGCCTCCACCTCGGCGCAATAGACGTTCTCGCCGCCGCGCAGCACCATGTCCTTCTTGCGGTCGACGATGTAGATGAAGCCGTCCTCGTCGATCCGCGCCACGTCGCCGGTGTGCAGCCAGCCCTCGGTGATGCTCTCCGCCGTCGCCTCGGGCCGGTTGATATAGCCCTTGATCACCGACGAGCCGCGCACCCACAGCTCGCCCACCTCGCCGACCGGCAACGCATTGCCGTCGTCGTCGACGCACTTGACCTCGAAGCTCGGCATGGCCGGGCCGCAGCTGGTCGGCCGGTCGACGAAGAAGTCCGCCGCCACCGAGGTGATGATCCCGCAGGTCTCGGTCATGCCGTAGCCGGTATTGGGCCGCGCGGTCTTCACCTGGCTGTCGATCTTGGCCACCAGGTCCGGCTGCAGCGGCGCCCCGCCGCCGCCGAGGCTCAGCAGGCTCGAGGTGTCGCGCTTGTCGAAGTCCGGATGGGTCAGCAGCTCGCGGCTCATCACCGGCACCCCGCTCATGGCGGAGACCTTCTCCTGCTCGATCAGCCGCAGCGCCTCGCCCGCGTCCCAGCGGTACATCAGCACCATCTTCCCGCCGCCGGCGGTCACCGCATAGGCCCCGCAATTGTTGGCGGTCACATGGAACAGCGGCGTGGTCAGCAGGGCCACGGCCGGGGCCGGCGGCGGCACGCTGGCCGGATCGATCCCGTTGGCGCGCATGGTCGCCAGACCCTGGGCCTGGCCGGAGAACATCATGTTGAACAGGTTGGACACGCAGCCCCGATGGGTCAGCTGCGCGCCCTTCGGAAAGCCCGTCGTGCCGGAGGTGTAGAAGATGCAGGCGTCGGAATCCGGATCGACCGCCACCTCCGGCATGGTCCCGTTCCCGGCCACCACCTGCGACCAGTCGATCACCCCCGCCGGCAGCTCGCCGGGAACCCGCACGCCCACCAGCTTCGACTTCGCCGCCGTCTCCGGCCGCTCCAGGATCCGGGCCAGCCGCTCGGCGTCGGCGAACACCACCTTGGGCGCGGAGTCCTTCAGGGCATAGTCGACCTCGTCGGCCACCCACCAGGCGTTCATGCCCACCACGGCCACGCCCACGCTGACGCAGGCCCAGTAGATCAGCATCCATTCCGGATAGTTGCGCATGGCCACCGCCACGCGGTCGCCCGGCTTCACGCCCTGCTCGAACAGCCAGCTCGCGATCACACCGGTCAGCCGGTGCGCCTCGGCATAGGTGATCCGCTCGCCCTCATAGACGATGTAGTCGCGATCGGCGAAAGCGGCCGTGCTCGCCCACACCTCGCGCACGCTCGGCGGCGCGTTCTTGAAGGTCCTGATGACATTGCCGTTCACGCTCTGCGGCACGATCTCGAACGGCGCGCCCGGCGAGATCAGCTCGCCCCAGGCCTTCTTCAGCTCCGCATAGTGCATCTCGTTTCCGTCCCTGGCGCGTCGGTTATCGTTGATAAGCGAGCTAGGCCGCCCGTCCCGCACTTGTCCAGAGGCGCCGCGAGGGAAAGGCGGCGAGAACCTGCAGGCAAAGGCCCGACCTTTCCCCGCTCGTCCCGGCGAATGCCGGGATCCAGATCGAAGGGCGCCGGGTCCGCGGCCGAAGGCCGATCAATTCCACCACCAAGCGCACAAAGGCCACGAAGGTCGGCTCAACCTTCTTGGTGATCTTCGTGGGCTTCGTGGTTCAATTCGTCGGTCGCCGAGGCTTCAGATCTGGATCCCGGCATTCGCCGGGACGAGCGGGCGAAGGACATCTGGACCTCGTTCGTGCGGGTTCGTGTGGTTCGTGGTTCCAAACCTTCTTCAGAACTCCCGCACCTCCACATCCCACACCACCTTCTGCGGCCCCTTCCCCGCCCCAGGCCCGAACACGCCGGGCGCCAGCTTGCCCACCTGCCAGCGCACCGTGTCGATGAACAGCTTGGCCCCGCGCCAGCCGTGCCAGCGGGTCTGCCGCGCCGCCTCCCAGGCCATCTCCAGCCGCCGATGCGCCTGGATCTCCCGCGACGCCGCGTACCAGACGGCGAATTCCGGCTCCTCGCGGATCCAGCGATAGACCGTCGCCTCGCCCGGCATGTCGGGCATGGCGCACACCTGCGCCAGCCCGTCCGCCTCGGCCATTCGGTCGCAGAACTCCCGGCCCAGCTCGCGGCTATAGGTCTTGGCGCTGGCCATGTGGGAGCGCACCGGCTTCAGCCGCCGCGCCTCCTTCGCGGCGAGGTACATGCCCGACAGCTCCTCGGAACGCTCGATCCAGGCGTGGAAGGTCGGCTGCATCGGCATGCCCGGCGAATGCAGGATGTCCACCAGCCTCTGGCC
>CAMFHW010000245.1 GCA_945952175.1 uncultured Phenylobacterium sp.
TCGTTGGGCCGTGGGGAGTCGGGGCGCCACCTGCTCAGACCCCAATGAATATAAGGTTACAAGCCGCCCCGGGCCATGTGGCGTAATGGCGCAGCTTGATCCGCCGCGGCGGGAAATTTGGGGGAGACGTCATGGCCGAACCGCTGATCCTGGCCCTGGACCAGGGGACAACCTCGACCCGCGCCATCCTGTTCGACGCCAAGGGCCGTGCGCTCGCCGAGGCCGGGCGACCGCTGGAGCAGTTCTACCCGGCCGACGGCTGGGTGGAGCACGACGCCGAGGAGATCTTCCGCACAAGCGTCGAGGTCCTGGCCGAGGCCATCGCCAAGGCCGGCAAGCAGGCCTCCGACATCACCGCCATCGGCGTCACCAACCAGCGCGAGACGGTGGTGATCTGGGACAAGGCCACGGGCGAGCCGATCCACAGGGCGATCGTCTGGCAGGATCGCCGAACCGCCCAGACCTGCGACCAGCTGAGGCGCGCGGGCCGCGAGGCGCGGGTGACCGAGGTGACCGGCCTGTTGCTGGACCCCTATTTCTCCGGGACCAAGGTCGCCTGGCTGCTGGGCGAGGTGGCCGGCGCGCGGGCGCGCGCCCAGGCGGGCGAGCTCATGATGGGCACAATGGACACCTGGGTGATCTGGAAGCTGACCGGCGGCAAGGTGCATGCGACCGACGCCACCAACGCCTCGCGCACCCTGCTGTTCGACATCAAGCGCCAGGCCTGGTCGCAGGAGATGCTGGACCTGCTGGACGTGCCGGCGGCGATCCTGCCGCAGGTGCTGGATTGCGCCGACGATTACGGGACGACCGAGCCCGGCCTGTTCGGCGCGGCGATCCCGATCCGTGGCGTGGCGGGTGACCAGCAGGCGGCGCTGATGGGGCAGGGCTGCATCCAGCCGGGCGAGATGAAGGCCACCTACGGCACGGGCTGCTTCATGCTGGTCAATACCGGCGAGACCCGGGCGGTCTCCCACGCCAAGCTGTTGACCACCGTGGCGGCGCGGGTCGCGGGCCGGACGACCTACGCCCTTGAAGGCTCGATCTTCATCGCCGGCGCAGCGCTGCAATGGGTCAACGAAGGCCTGGGGGTCGACGGCGGCGGCGCGGCGGTCGAGGCGATCGCGCAGACGGCCCGTGGCGATCATGGCGTGGTGATGGTCCCCGCCTTCACGGGGCTTGGCGCGCCCTGGTGGGATGCGGACGCCCGAGGCGCGATCTTCGGCATGACCCGTGACACCGGCCTGGCGGAGATCGCCCAGGCCGCCATGGACGCCTGCGCCCTGCAGACCCGCGACCTGATCGAGGCCATGCGGGCCGACGCGCCGGACGCCTTTGGCCCCTCGACGGAACTGCGGATCGACGGGGGCATGTCGCGCTCGGCCTGGTTCAGCCAGCGCCTGGCCGACCTCACGGGCATTGGTGTCGGGCGCGCGACCTATCAGGAGACCACCGCGCTCGGCGCGGCCCTGTTCGCCGGCCTGGGCGCCGGGGTCTATGCGGATGTCGAAGCCGCCGCGGCGGCGCGGCCGCCCACCGAGCCCTATGCGGCGAAGCTGGATGGGCACGGCCGCGAAGCGGCCTATGCGCGCTGGCTGGACGCGGTCGCGCGGGTCCGGACGAACGGCTGAGCCGAAAATTGTCACCGCGGCCTTGCGGGGCCGCCCCTGCCTTCCCAGGTCAAAGTCCTGAAACTGGACGGACGAGGAGGCGGGTCATGGGCGCGGTCGAGGGATCGGTGCTGGTGGTGGGCGTGGGCGCGAGCCAGGGCCTGGGCGCGGCGATCGCGCGGAGGTTCGCGGCAGGCGGCTATCCGGTGGCGATCGCCGGGCGCAACGCGGCCAAACTGGAGGCGACGGCGGCGGAGCTGAAGGTCTCCGGCGCGAAGGTGGCCCATGTGGTCGGCGACGCCAGCGTTCGCGCGGACGCGGACCGGTTCGTGGCGGCGGCCGAGACCCTCGCGCCCCTGGCGGCCGCGGTCCACAACGCCGGCAGCAACAATCCCACGCCGTTCCTGAAGCTGAGCGAGGCATCGTTCGAAGCCCACTGGCGCGAGCACGCGCTGGGCGGCTTTCAGACCGCCCAGGCGGCCCTCCCAGCCCTGCTGAATCGGGGCGAGGGGAGCCTGATCTTCACCGGCGCGTCAGGCAGCCTGCGCTGCGCAACCTGGGCCAGAGCCTGGCGCGCGAGTTCGGGCCACAGAACATCCATGTCGCGCACGTGGTGATCGACGGCGGGATCGAGGGCGACCGGCTCCTGTCACGCGTGCCGCAGCTCGCCGAGCAGCGCGGGCCCGACGGCCTGCTGAACATCGACGCCATCGCCGAGGCCTACTGGACCTTGCACCACCAGCAGCGCAGCGCCTGGACCCAGGAGCTCGACCTGCGGCCCTGGGCGGAGACCTATTAGCCGACGACCACCTGGGGTGGACCAGCCTCCAGCCGCCCGACCATGGCCGCGGAGGCGAAGCCGTCGGCCCGCGCCAGCGCCAGGACCTGGTCGGCCGCCTCGGGCGCGACGGCGATCAGCAGGCCGCCGCTGGTCTGGGGATCGCAGAGCAGGTCTCGGCGCCAGGCCGGCAAGGCGTCCGCGCCTTCGATGAAGGCGCCGTAGCTCGCCCAGTTGCGGCCCGAGGCGCCGGTGCGCACGCCCGCCTGGGCCAGGGCCTCGACACCCGGGAGCAGGGCGAGCGCGTCCGGGTCGATGCGCGCGGTGACGCCGGCGCCGCGGGCCATCTCCAGGGCGTGGCCCAGCAGGCCGAAGCCGGTGACGTCGGTCATGGCGTGGACATCCTCCCGCCCGGAGATCGCGCCGCCAAGCGTATTGAGCTGGGTGGTGGTGGCGATCATCGCCGCATAGCCGGCCGGCTCGAGCTTCTCCTGCTTGAAGGCCGCGCTGAGCACGCCGACGCCAAGGGCCTTGGTCAGGATGAGGACGTCGCCGGCGCGGCCGCCGCTGTTCTTGAGCAAGCGGTCGGGATGGACGAGGCCTAGCGCGACCAGGCCGTATATCGGCTCGACACTGTCGAGGGAGTGGCCGCCCGCCACCGGGACGCCCGCCGCCGCGCAGACCGAGGCCCCGCCGGCCAGGATCTTGCCAATGGTGTCGGGCGACAGCTTGTCGATCGGCATGCCGACGATGGCCAGCGCCAGGATCGGCGTTCCACCCATGGCGTAGATGTCGGACAGGGCGTTGGTCGCCGCGATGCGGCCGAAGTCGAACGGGTCGTCGACCACGGGCATGAAGAAGTCGGTGGTGGCGACCAGGGCTTGGTCGTCGTTCAGCCGCCAGACCGCCGCGTCGTCGGACGTCTCGGTCCCGACCAGCAGGTTGGGGAAAGCCGCCGCGGCCGGCATCCTCGCCATGATCTCCTGCAGGACGGCCGGGGCGATCTTGCAGCCGCAGCCGCCGCCATGGGCCAGGGAGGTCAAGCGAAGGGTCTCGGTCATGGCGGGCTCCAGTCTTCGGAGACCTCTTAGGACCCGGCGCGGTGTGGTGCTAGGGGAGGGGTATGGGGATCCAACTTACCGAGGCCGTGGACGCCGCGTCGCTCGCGAGGTTCGACGCGATCATCGACGTGCGCAGCCCGGGCGAATTCGCCGAGGACCATGTGCCCGGCGCCGAGAACCTGCCGGTGCTGGATGACGTCGAACGGGCCGAGGTGGGGACGATCTATGTGCAGGAATCGCGGTTCCTGGCCCGGCGGATCGGGGCGGCCCACGTGGCCCGCAACATCGCCCGGCACCTGGAGACCGCGCTCGCGGATCGGCCGTCGAGTTTCCGGCCGCTGATCTATTGCTGGCGCGGCGGCCAGAGGTCGAACGCCATGGCCACGATCCTGTCCCAGGTCGGCTGGCCGGTGAGCGTGCTGAGCGGCGGCTACAAGACCTACCGCCGCGCGGTGCAGAGCCGGCTCTACGAGGGCGGGGCCGAGTTGCGGCTGATCCTGCTCGATGGCCACACCGGCAGCGCCAAGACGGAGATCCTGGGGCGGCTGGCGGCGAGGGGCGTACAGGTGCTGGACCTCGAGGGACTGGCCGAGCATCGCGGCTCCCTGTTTGGCGCCGTAGCGGGGCGCGGTCAGCCGAGCCAGAAACTGTTCGAGAGCCGGCTGATCCAGGCGCTGGACCGCCTGGACGCGTCGCGGCCGATCATGGTCGAGGCTGAGTCCAGCAAGATCGGCGAGCGGATGACGCCGCCGCTGGTCTGGCGCGCCATGCAGGCCGCGCCACGGATCGAGGTCGTCGCGCCCCGCGAGGCGCGCGCCGGCTATCTGGTCGGCGCCTATCGCGACATCATCGAGAACCGGGCGGAGCTCGAGGCGGCCTTCGCGCGATTGCCGGTCTATCCGGGCCAGAAGCGGCTGGAGAACTGGCGCGGGCTCGCCGACGAAGGCGCGTTCGAGGTCCTGGCCTCTGCGCTGATGGAGCACCACTATGATCCGGCCTACGACCGCTCCAGCCGCAAGGACGGGCGGACGCGGTTGGCGCGGATCGAGCTCGACGATCTCGGTGAAAGGTCGCAGGAAGCTGCGGCGGAGCAGATCGCGCGGCTCGCGCAGCCGCCGCGCGCTTGACCTAACGTCCCCGTGGGACGACCCTAGGCGATCAGTGATCACCAATGATCAGACGAAGGGGAGGCCGCCATGGCCGATGGTTCCGTTGCGGGCATCGTCTCGCTGAAGGGCAAGGTCAGCGCCGAGGAGTGGCAGGCGCGCGTGGACCTCGCGGCGCTCTACCGGCTGGTGGCGCTGCACGGGTGGGACGACATGATCTACACCCACATCTCGGCCCGGATCCCGGGGCCGGAGCACCACTTCCTGATCAATCCCTATGGGATGTTCTTCGAGGAGATCACCGCCTCGTCGCTGGTGAAGATCGACCTCGAGGGCAACATCCTCCAGGACACGCCCTATTTCATCAATCCGGCGGGCTTCACGATCCACTCGGCGATCCATGACGCCCGCGAGGACGCCAAGTTCGTGATGCACCTGCACTCTGACCAGGGCGTCGCGGTGGCCGCCCAGAAGGAGGGCCTGCTGCCGCTGTCGCAGCACGCGCTGATCGTGCTGCCGAGGCTGGCCTATCACGACTACGAGGGCATCGCCCTGAACCTCGACGAGCGGGAGCGGCTGGTGGCCGACATCGGTGACAAGACGCTGATGTTGCTACGCAATCATGGCACCCTGTCGGTCGGCGAGACCGCCGCGGATTGCTGGACGGGGATGTACTACCTCGAGCGCGCCTGCAAGCAGCAGGTCATGGCGCTGTCCGCCGGCCGCGAGAACGTGCTGATCGCGCCCGAGGCCGCCCAACAGGAAGTGAAGGGCCAGGTGATGCGCGGTGTCGGCGGCGCCCTCGGCTGGGCCGGCAACCTGCGCCAGCTCGACCGTGAACTGCCGGGATACGAAGCCTAGAGCCCTTTTGCGGCTCTCGTTGGGGCGTTGGAGCGTGTCGGGCGCCGGGGCCGCCTGCACTTTCGGCTGACACGCTCCGGGCCGATACCCGAGTCGGCCGATCTTGTTTCGGGCGCTCCGCAGCGGGCGCCCGATCTATTTCCAGTCGTGTTGCATTTTCAGGCCGTGGACCGACGAAATCGGTCTTTTTGCGGCGGTGGTCGGCCCGTATTTCGGCGCAGACACGCAAAGCCATCGTTCTGTCACTGGACGTAGCGTATCTGACACCCGTAAGAGCGCTTGATTTCAATCCCTTGGCCCGCCTCCATTGATCGAGGCGACGGAGTTCCCCGAGCTTGCTACGTCGACACTTTTTCCTTGCCGGCGCGCTTCTGGTGCTGGTCCTGATGATCGTCGCTGGCGGTCTCAAGCTCGCGCTGCCGAAGTCCGGCGGCCAGGCCGGCCAGGCCCAGGCGGCGCAGCAAGGCGGCGGGCGTGGCGGTCCGGGCGGACCCGGTGGCGGCCGCGGCGGCCCGACGCCGATCAGCGTGGCCCAGGTGGCGCCGCGCACCTTCACCGACACCATCGACGTGCTGGGCGTGGCCAAGGGCCGCCAGTCGGTGACCCTGTCAGCGGCGACGACCCAGCTGGTCGACCAGGTGCGGTTCTCGGCCGGCCAGTCGGTGGCCAAGGGCCAGGTCCTGGTGGTCCTGAAGGCCAGCGAACAGGACGCCGGCGTCGTGCAAAGCCGCGCCAAGCTGGTGCAGGCGCAACGTGAATATGATCGGTGGAAGACCCTGAACGAAAAGGGTTTCGCCTCGAAGTCGGCGCTCGACCAGTACGAGGCCGCCTATGAATCGGCCAAGGCGGACCTGACCGCCGCGGAGGCGCGCCAGGCCGACCGGGTGATCCGGGCGCCGTTCGCCGGCGTGGTCGGCCTGACCGACGTCGCGCCGGGCGCGGTGATCAATCCCGGCGCGGCCATCGTGACGCTGGACGACCTGTCGGCCTTGCGCGTCGATTTCCAGGTGCCGGATCGTTTCCTGACCGCCGTCCGCGAAGGCCAGCCGATCGTCGCGACCGCGGACGCCTATCCGGGCCAGAAGTTCCAGGGGCGGGTGGCCAAGCTCGACACCCGCATCGACGAGCGCACCCGCGCGCTCACCGCCCGGGCCGAATTCCCCAATGGCGACCATCGCCTGAAGCCCGGCATGATGCTGCGGGTCGCCATCGCCCAGGGCTCGCGCGAGGCCC
>CAMFHW010000246.1 GCA_945952175.1 uncultured Phenylobacterium sp.
ACCCAAATGACTGCTTTCAATCACGTCTTCGACACGACCGTCGCCGTCGCCTTCGTCGCGCTCCGCCTGATGCTGGCCGGCGCCACCGCGATCCTCGGCGCCTAAGTGTCCCGCGAAACCGCCCCGCTCGCCTGAAGATCGCCCAAGCGATCGCGAGCGGGCCGGCCGCGGCCTACCTCTTCATCAACCGCCTGAAGTCGGCCGCCGCGCACCCGCCCGGCGGCTTTGCTATTTGTCCTTGCGCATCCGGATCAGGCCTTCCTGGGCGACGCTCGCCACCAGGGTCCCGTCCTGCGCATAGACCGACCCGCGGATGAAGCCGCGCCCGCCCGAGGCGCTGGGGCTGTCCTGCTGGTACAGATGCCATTCGTTGAAATCGACCGGCTTGTGGAACCACATGGCGTGGTCGAGGCTCGCCGACTGGAAGCCGCGGGTCTGCCACTGCACGCGGTGCGGGCGCATGGCGGTCGAGAGCAGGTTCATGTCCGAGGCGTAGGCCAGGATCACCTGCTGCATGTGCTGGTCGTCGCCGATCGGCGCGCGGGCGCGGAACCAGACCTGGCTCTCGGGGTCGCGGGCAGCGGGGCGGTCCGTGCCGCGATCGAAGATGCTGGCGCCGTCCACCGGACGCATCTCGATCGGCCGTGGCCGCATCATCCACTTGCGTTGCTCTTCCGGCATCTTGTCGATGACCGCCTTCATGGCCTCGGCCTCGGTCGGCAGGTCCTCGGGGCTCGCGACCTTCAGCATTTCGGCCTGGTGCTCGAAGCCCTCCTCATGGGCCATGAACGAGGCGGCCAGGTTGAAGATCTGCTGGCCATGCTGGATCGCCACCACGCGCCGGGTGGTGAACGAGCCGCCGTCGCGCGAGCGGTCGACCTCGAAGACGATCGGCACGCGCGGATCACCGGGGCGGATGAAATAGCAGTGCAGCGAGTGGCAGATGCGGTCCTCGACGGTCTCGTAGGCCGCCAGCAGAGACTGGGCGATCACCTGGCCGCCGAAGATCCGGCCGGGGCCGTCGTCGGGCGAGACGCCACGGAACAGGTTCACTTCGAGCCGCTCCAGGGCGAGGGTCTCGACGAGGTTCTCGGGCGTTTCCATAGGGGGTCTCGAAATGCTGCAACTGCGAAAGCGCCGGGCTTAAGCCCAAGCCGGGCCTGCGGCAAGGCGGCCGATGGCCTCGCTTGGACTCGAAAAACCGCCCGTCCTGGTCCAAAAGCCGCCCATGTCTTTCGACGCGACCGTGCTGACCATGTTCCCCGAGGCCTTTCCGGGTCCGCTGGGCGTCTCCCTGATCGGGACGGCCTGGCGCGAGCAGGGACTCTGGTCCTTGGAAACACTGGACATTCGCGCCTTTTCCAAGGATAAGCGCGGCTTCCTCGACGACACCCCCGCGGGTGGCGGTCCGGGGCAGGTGATGCGAGCGGACGTCATCGCGGCTGCGCTGGACAGCGTGGACCTGCGGGGGCGGCCGCTTTTGTACATGAGCGCGCGGGGTCGGCCCCTGACCCAGGCGCGGGCGAGTGCGTGGGCGAAGGGCCCGGGACTGATCGTCCTGGCCGGTCGTTTCGAAGGGGTGGACCAGCGGGTGCTCGACGCCCGGGGGTTCGAGGAGGTCTCGGTCGGAGACGCGGTCCTCGCCGGCGGCGAGGCGGCGGCGATGGTCGCGATCGAGGCGTGCGTGAGGCTGGTGCCGGGCGTTCTCGGGCAGGCCGAAAGCTTGAGTGAAGAGAGTTTCGAGGACGGGCTCCTCGAGCATCCGCAGTATACGAGGCCGCGGACGTTCGAAGGGCTGGATATTCCCGACGTGCTGTTAAGCGGTCATCACGCCCAGGTGCGGACGTGGCGGCAGGCGCAGCGGGAGCAAGCGACGCGGGAGCGGCGGCCGGACCTCTGGTCCGCCTACCTCGCCAATCAACAGGCAAAGGGCGAGTAAAGCCCGGTACGAAAGGACTTAGACATGAACCTGATCCAGACCCTGGAAAAGGAAGAAGCCGAGCGCCTGGCCGCCGGCCGTTCCACCCCCGAATTCCAGCCGGGCGACACCGTCCGGGTGAACGTGAAGATCAAGGAAGGCGATCGCGAGCGCGTGCAGGCCTATGAAGGCGTCTGCATCGGCCGCCAGGGCGCCGGCCTCAACGAGAGCTTCACCGTCCGCAAGATCTCCTTCGGCGAAGGCGTGGAACGCGTGTTCCCCGTCTACTCGCCGATGATCGAATCCATCGAGGTGAAGCGCCGCGGCGCCGTTCGCCGCGCCAAGCTCTACTACCTGCGCGATCGCCGCGGGAAGTCGGCCCGGATCGCCGAGCGCCAGATGAACGCCTCGACCGCGACCAAGGAAGAGACCACCGAAGCCTAAGCGCCTCGGCCTCGACAGACGGCATGGCGGCGGCTCCGGCGATGGGGCCGCCGCTTTCGTTTCCGCATACCCCCGTTAGACTTGCTTAATGGGCCCCGGCTATCAGCTAGAAGAGACGGCGGCCGCGGCATGCGCATTGCAGGTGTCGCAGAGATCGCAACATGATGTCGCCGCCTGGAACAGGCGCGGTGACAAGCTGAAGCTTGGGGACTTGAACGTGGAAACGATTTCCGACTGGGTGACGGTGGCCATTTTCGGCGGGATGATCGTCCTGTTCCTGCACCGGTCGACCACCGACGAGCCGCCGAAGGATCACATCATCCAGTACCTGCCGCCCTCGGTCGGCTGCGCGGTGGCCAACTGGTTCGGCAATCACCACCAGGAGGTGGTCGGCTACCTGATCGTGCTCGCGGTCCTGGCCTATATCGCCGTGGTCCTGAAGCCATTCAATCTCAAGCTCTGGTAGGGCCAGGGCTCCATTCGCATCATCGAATGGTCATGGGCCGGGTGTTCAACTCGACATTAACGCAGGCGCAACCGGTGCTGCGCCAAGTTGTCGCCACAAGAACACCGTTCGTGTTACAGGCTTTATCTCTGGCCCTGACCGTTCGGTTTTTTAGATGACGCAGCGCGAAATAGCGTGCCAGGAGGCGCCGTGAGCTGGATAGACAGAATTCTGGGTCGCGGACCTAAGTCCAAGGCTCAGACGGCCAAGCCTCTGGCGAACTCGATCATGACGGCTCAGGTGCCGGTGGACGCCGCCGCGCGCAAGCCCGGGTCGCTGCTGCCATCGTTCCCGAAGTTCCAGTCGACCGCCGGCGACCAGCTCAGCCCCAAGCTGTCGGACCGCTTCGGCGCGGCGCGCATGAAGCTGCGCGCGGCCTTCACGCCCTCGCAGCCGGTGGTTGACCGCCGGATGTTCGCCGGCCGTGTCGAGGTGCTCACCACCCTGATCCGCAGCCTCGAGGACCAGCGCGTCCACGTGGTGCTGTACGGCGAGCGCGGCATCGGCAAGACCAGCCTGGTCCACGTCCTGGCCCAGGCCGCCCGCGACGCTCGCTATATCGTCATCTATTCGTCCTGTGGCGCGACCTCGAACTTCGACGAGCTGTTCCGCGCCGTGGCGGCCGAGATCCCGCTGCTGTTCCACTCGGGCTTCGCGCCCACCGCCGCCGAGGCCGAACGCGGCCAGTCGGTGGCCGACCTGCTGCCGGCCGGCGAGGTCTCGCCCCGCCAGGTCTCGGACGTGTTCGCCAAGATCATCGGCACCCGCGTGCTGATCATCCTCGACGAGTTCGACATCTGCAACTCGACCGAGTTCCGCCGCAACATCGCCGAGCTGATCAAGAACCTGTCCGACCGTTCGGTCCGGGTGCAGCTGGTGATCGCCGGCGTCGCCGGCGATCTGACCGAGCTCGTCGAGCACATTCCGTCGATCCGCCGGAACATCTTCGCCCTGCAGGTGCCGAAGATGGCGACCAGCGAGATCCATCACCTCATCGAGAACGGCCAGTCGATTTCCGGCGTGAGCTTCGAGCCGCCGGCGATGGACTTCATCACTTCGGTCTCGAACGGCTCGCCCTATATCGCCTGCCTGCTCAGTCACCACTCCGGCCTGGCCGCGGTGGACAAGGGCCGGCTGAAGATCGGCGTCGAGGACGTGTCGGTCGCCGTTGACCAGGCCCTGGCGGAGTTCCAGGGCCGCATCTCGCGCCCCTCGCAGGTGCAGATCGAGAAGCTGACCAAGAACGGCGTGCGCCAGATCCTGGGCATGCTGGCCGGCGCCTCGATGTTCAACGGCGGCCGCTTCGACGCCGCCGACATCGATGTGCTGTATCCGAGCGCCGCGAACGCCGCCAATTGCCGCGAGGTGATCGAGGAGCTGACCGCCAAGGGCATCCTGCTCGAGGCGGTGGAAGACGAATACGGCCGCAGCTACCGGTTCCAGGAAGAGGCGGTGCCGCCCTATCTTTGGATCCTGGCCGCCCAGAAGCGTTTCCTCGACAGCGCCAAGCCGTCTTCGGGCAAGGAAGAGGCCGCTCCGGCCGCCGCCCGCGCCGCGGCCCGTAGCTAGACCGACGCGCATCCAAGGCTTATGCGCCGCCTCACCCGCGGCGCATGGGCGTGGGATTTGAGACACGGGGATTGATGGCGTGCGGATACTGGTCACCGGCGGCGCCGGGTTCATCGGGTCGGCCCTGGTCCGGCACCTGATCGCCAACACCGAGCACCAGGTGCTGAACCTGGACAAGCTCACCTATGCGGGCGACCTGCGCTCCCTGCAGGGGGCCGCGGCGTCGAACCGCTACCAGTTCGTCCAGGCCGACATCTGCGATGGCGCGGCCGTGCGCGCGGCGCTGACCGAGTTCCGACCAGAGGTCGTCACCCACCTGGCGGCGGAATCCCATGTGGACCGCTCGATCGACGGCCCCGGGACCTTCATCCAGACCAATGTGGTCGGCACCTTCAGCATGCTGTCGGAGGTCCTGGCCTACTGGAAGGGCCTGGACGCCGCGGCGCGCGAGGCGTTCCGCTTCCACCACATCTCCACTGACGAGGTGTTCGGCTCGCTGGGCGATGACGGCTTCTTCACCGAGACCACCGCCTACGACCCGCGCTCGCCCTATTCGGCCTCCAAGGCCTCGTCAGACCATCTGGTGCGGGCCTGGCAGCACACCTATGGCCTGCCGACCCTGATCACCAACTGCTCGAACAATTACGGCCCGTACCATTTCCCGGAGAAGCTGATCCCGCTGATGGTGATCAAGAGCCTCGCCGGCGAGCCCCTGCCCGTCTACGGCCAGGGCGCCAATGTGCGCGACTGGCTCTATGTGGACGATCACGCCCGCGCGCTGACCCGCGTCTTCGAGGCGGGCCGGCCCGGCGAGAGCTACATCATCGGTGGCCGCGCCGAGCGGACCAACCTGGACGTGGTCCACACGATCTGCGACGCCCTGGACCGCCTGCGCCCACGCAAGGACGGCCGGTCCTATCGCGACCAGATCGCCTTCGTCGCCGACCGGCCGGGCCACGACCACCGCTATGCGATCGATCCCACCAAGCTGGAGCGCGAGCTGGGCTGGAAGGCCCAGGAAAGCTTCGACACCGGCATCGAGAAGACCGTCCGCTGGTATCTCGACAACGAGGCCTGGTGGCGGCCGATCCAGGACGGCGCCTATTCCGGCCAGCGCCTGGGCCTGGCGGTCGGCTAGGTGTCCCCGCGCGCGATCCTGCTCACCGGCGGGACGGGTCAGGTCGGGACCGAGGTCCAGCGCCAGACGCCGCCCGGCTTCGAGGTGATCGCGCCCACCCGCGCCGAGCTCGATCTCGCGGACGCCGAGGCCGCGTCGGCTTTCGTCGCGACCCGTCCCTGGGCCTGCATCATCAACTCCGCCGCCTATACCGCCGTCGACAAGGCCGAGGGCGACGCCGTTTCCGCCTGGAAGGCCAACGCCCTGGCCCCGGCCGCCCTGGCCCAGGCCGCCGCCCAGGCGGGCGTCCCGGTGATCCAGCTCTCGACCGACTATGTGTTCGCCGGCGACAAGGCCGAACCCTATGTCGAGGCCGATCCGGTGGGCCCGATCGGGGTCTATGGCGCCTCCAAGGAGGGCGGCGAGCAGGCGGTCCGCACGCTGGCGCCGCGTCACGTGATCCTGCGCACGGCCTGGGTGGTGAGCCCGCACGGCGCCAACTTCATCAAGACCATGCTGCGGCTGGCCGAGACGCGCGACCAGCTCGGCGTCGTCGCCGACCAGCATGGCTGCCCGACCTCCGCCGGCGACATCGCCGCGGCGCTCTGGGTCATCGCCGAGCGCCTGGCCGGCGATCCGGCGCCACCGAGCGGCACCTATCACTTCGTCAATTCCGGCGAGGCGACCTGGTGGGAACTGGCTCGCGCGGTCTTCGCCCAATCGGCGGCGGCCGGACGAAAGATCCCCCAGGTCGACGCGATCGCGACCTCCGCCTATCCGACGCCCGCGCGTCGTCCCGCCAATTCCCGCCTGGACACCGCTAAGCTGCGGCGCGACTTCGGGATCACCCCTCGCCCCTGGCAAGAGGCCATCGCCGAGGTGACGGCGACCCTGCTGGCCCGCGAACCTTGAGGATCTGAGATGAAGGGCATCATCCTGGCCGGCGGCTCCGGCACCCGGCTGCACCCCGCCACCCTGGCGGTGAACAAGCAGCTGCTGCCGATCTACGACAAGCCGATGATCTATTATCCGATGTCGGTGCTGATGATGGCCGGCATCCGCGAGATCCTGATC
>CAMFHW010000247.1 GCA_945952175.1 uncultured Phenylobacterium sp.
GCTCAGGCGCTCGGGCTCGACGGGCTTCAGTAGATAGTCGGCGCCGGCGAGGTCGAAGGCCTCCAGCGCGTAGCGGCCGAAGGCGGTGACGAAGATGACCACCGGCGGCGGATCCTGGTCGAGGCGGCGCACCAGTTCGAGGCCCGACAGGCCGGGCATCTCGATGTCGAGGAAGAGCAGATCCGGCCGCGCAGAAGCGATCAGGTCGAGGGCGGCCTGGGCGGTCCCGGCGGTTCCCGCCACCTCGACGCCGCGGACGCCGCGCAGCAGGGATTGCAGACGGCGGATCGCCACCGGCTCGTCGTCGACGATCAGGCAGCGCAGGCTCATGGCGCGCGCCGCGGCAGCAGCAGGCTGACGCGCCAGCCGTGCGGTTCGCGCGCCCCGCCGAGGAGTTCGGCCTCCTCGCCATAGAAGGCCGCCAGGCGGCGACGGACGTTCTCCAGGCCCAGGCCCGAGCCCGGCTTGGGCGAGACCGGCCGGGCGTCGTCCTCGACCACGATGCGGATCTTTTCGCCCTCGGCCTCCGCCCGGACCGTCAGGGTGACCAGCCCCTCCGTGCGGCCGACACCATGGGTGAAGGCGTTCTCCAGGATCGGCTGCAGGATCAGGCTGGGCACGGGCCAGTCGCGCAACTCCGGCGGCACGGCGTCGACGAAGGCGAAGCGGTCCTCGAAACGGGCGGCCTGGACCTCGACATAGCCGCCCTGGTCGGCGAGCTCGGCGCCCAGCGGGCGGAGCGGCGGCAGGTCGCGCTCCAGCGAACCACGCAGCAGGCGCGACAGGGCCATGACCGTGTTGTTGGCCCGCTCGCGGTCGTTCTCGAGGATCAGGCCGGAGACCGTGTTCAGCGCATTGAACAGGAAGTGCGGGTCGATCTGCTGGAGCAGGGCGCGGTTGCGGGCCTCGGCCACGGCGGCCTGGGCGTCGGCGAGCGCGAGGTCGGCGTCGTGCATGCGCGCGTCGTAGTCGAGCGCGAAATAGAGGGCGGCCCAGGCGAGAAAGACCCAGGAATCGGTCATCGCCCCGGACAGCCAGTCCAGCGGCAGGGCGGGGCCCCACTTGGGGTCGATCACATAGAAGACGAGGTCGGAGAAGGCCGATTCCACCAGGGCGCCGATCGCGCAGAGCAGGGCGGCGAGCAGCAGGCGCTGGACCAGCGGCCGCCCGCGGGCGGCCTGCAGCGGCGCGACCATGAGCCAGCAGACGCCGGCGCCGAACAGACAGACCGGGATGCGGCGCAGGGCCCGCTCGAACACGTGCCCCATCGGATTGATCGCCCAGTCCGCGGTCCAGGCGGCGTAGGCCACCACCCACACCGCCAGGGTGGCGATGGCCAGGGTGCGTCGGAAGGTGGCGGGCGTGGTGACGGCCATGGCCCATGGTCGTGCAAAGGCCGGGCCGCCGCCAGCCGCCTGGTCGCGTGGATTCGGCGGCTGGTCGTGGGCGGACGGATCTCGTCGCCGGCTGACGGCGGGCGGACGCGGCGGGCGCGCCGTGGCCAGGGACGTGGCCGAGCTTGCAGGCGCCCTCCGGAGGTCCGCCTTGCCCCGCCTGATCCTGCTCCTGCTCCTGCTCCTGGCCCTCACCGCCATGCCCGCCCTGGCGGCGGAGCCCGGCCCGCCCATGCACGCCGTGCGCGCCCATGGCGAAATCCATCTCGACGGGCGGCTGGACGAGGCCGACTGGGCCGCGGCGCCGGCCTTCGACGACTTCCTGGAATACTATCCCCACCCGCTCGCCAAGCCGACCGAGCGGACGGTGGTGAAGTTCCTCTATGACGATCGGAACCTCTATGTCGGCTTCCGGCTGTCGCTGCGCGACGTCGGCCGGCTGCGCAAACCGTTCGTGCGGCGCGACAAGGTCAGCGGCAACCACGACTACGTCCAGGTTTACCTCGATCCGCTGGGCTCGCGGCGGAACGGCTATGTGTTCCGGGTCAATGCGCGGGGCGTGAAGACCGACGGGCTGAACGACGAGGCCAAGCAGACCGAGACACTGGACCCCGATTACGACTGGGACGCGGCGACCAGCATCGACGCCGAGGGCTGGACGGCGGAATTCCGCATCCCGCTGTCGACCCTGCGGATCGCCCGGACCGGGCCGCAGCGCTGGTGGACGGTGGTGACGCGGGGCGTGCCGCGCGACCAGAACACCCAGATCGCCAACGCCCGTTTCCCGCTGAATTCGAGCTGCTACTGGTGCTATTCGAGCCCGCTCACCTTCGACGACCTGACGCCGCGCACCGAGACCCTGATCGTCACGCCTGCGACCACGGTGAGCGTCCGCAGGGACGAGGGATCGGCGGGCCGGGGCGATCATCCGCGCGGCCAGATCAGCCTGGACGCCAAATGGCTGCCCTATCCGGGCGGGGCGGTGGACCTGACGGTCAAGCCGGACTTCAGCCAGGTCGAGGCGGACGCGCCGCAGTTAACGGGGAACTTGAGGTTCGCGCTGAATCTTCCGGAAAAGCGGCCCTTTTTCCGCGAGGGGCTTGACCTCGTACAGACTCAGATTCCCGCCCTTTATACACGAACCGTCGCCGCGCCGGACGTGGGTTTGAGGTTCACCCATCGCGCCTCCGACATGAGCGCGACGGCCTTCGTGGCGCACGAGACCGGCAAGCCGGGGATCATCGAGCCCGGCCTGCTGCGCTCGCGGTTCGTCGCGCCCGACTTCGACAGCGATGTCGCCTTCGGCCACGGCAAGCTGGTGTTCGGACCCGCCGACGCCGGCCTGCTGGCCGCGGTGAAGCGCAATGACGACGGCAGCTACAACAGCGTGGCCGGCCTGGACGGAAGCTGGGGCAGCCCCACCGACCGGGTGGCCGTCCAGACGCTGGGGTCCTGGACCCGGGACCCCAACCGGCCCGACCTGCTGGTCGACTGGAAGGGCCAGACCCTGTCCGGCGCGGCCGCGGCCCTGCGCTGGGATCACACGGCCCGGACGCTCTGGACCGTGAAGTACAATCTCTATTCGGAGGGGTTCCGCAGCTGGCTGGGCTATGTGCCGCGCGTGGGCTTCCAGGAGGCGGTGCTCGACATCCGCCGGCCGCTCTACCCCAAGGGCTGGATCACCAACGACGTCACGCCGTACGTGACCTATGACCTGCTCTCGCCCCTGCATGCGAGCGGACGTGAACGCGACCTGGCGCTCGGTTTCACCGGCTATGGCGCGCACAACCTGAACATCGACGTCTCGCTGCATCCGGCCGGCCAGGTGTTGACCGAGCAGGGTGAGGTGCGGCGGATCCGCAATGTGCAGTGGATTATCTCCGGCCAGCCGGTCCCGCGCGTGCCGCTGGTCCAGACCACGGGGACGGTGGGGCGGATGGCCGATTTCGCCACCGGCGAGGTGGTCGACGGCTCCACGGTGAGCCTGCTCGCCCGTACGCGGCTGATCGACCGGCTGGAGGTCGAGGCGGGCTGGTCGCGCAGCCGGCTCGGCGATGCGCCCGGCGGTGGCTGGCGGCTGAACGAGACGGCCGGCGAGTTGATCGCCACCTGGTACTTCGGTCCGGCCTTCTATGTGCTGGCGGACTACCAGGCGTTCCAGACGCGGCGGCGGTGGCCTCAGATGGAGCGGTCGAACGCCAGCCTGGCCAGCGTCCAGTTCGCCTGGGAGAGCCGTCGGGACCTGTCGATGTTCTGGGGCGTGCGCAGCGGAGCGACGCGCGATCCCGCCGACCAGGGCCGCTCGACCGAGGTCTATTTCAAGCTGGCCAGGACCCTGCGCCTGCGGCCGGGCGGCTAGCAAGCAGGGCTTCGCAGGCGGCGGCGATCCGCTCGCCGAGTTCGGGGCCGAACAGCGGGAAGAGGTGGGGCTCGATCACCTCCAGCTCCATCAGCAGCAGCTCGCCCTCGTGCGGCACCAGGTCGACCCGGGCGGCCAGGGCCGGGACGGGCAGGGCGTCGACGAAGGCCTGGGCGGTGGCGATCTCCGCCGGGGTCGGCTGATAGGCCATCTCGGCGCCGCCGTGCATGACGTGGATGCGGTACTCCCCCTTGGCCGCCGTCTTGCGCACCGCGTGGGAGAAGGCGCCAGCCACGAAGATCATCGAGATCTCGCCCCAAGTGACGATCTCCGGGATCAGGGGCTGGGCGAACAGGCCGGGATCCATCAGGCGCTCACCGGCCTGGCCGCGGGTGAGCCGCTCCTGGCCGAAGCCCGAGGCGCCGACCACGGGTTTGAGCACCAGCTCGTCGGCGCCCAGCCGATCGAAGATGTCGGCGAGCGGCGTCGGGGTTTCGGCGAAGGCGCTGGGGATGATCGGCAGGCCCTTGGCCGCGAGCTCCGGCAGGTAGCGCTTGGAGAGGTTCCAACGGATCAGCTCGGGCGCATTGGCGACCTTCGTCGCCTTCGCGGCGCGGTCGAGGAAGCCCAGGAACTCTGCGGGGTAATCCGTGTAGTCCCAGGTAGTGCGGATGAAGACCAGGTCGAAGGCGGCCGGATCGCAGGCGCGCCAGTCGGCCTCGATCAGCGCCCCGCCGCGCGCGGCGATGGGGCCGGCCAGGGCGGCATATTCGCGGTCGTGCTCATAGGCGTCGACACGCCGCTCCGGCGCATCGGGCATGACGTCGGCGCAGGCCAGATAGGCGATCTTCACGGGGCGCGGAGACTCAGGGGTTGTCGGGGCGCCAGTTGGCCGCGGTGGCCGTGAAGAGGTCAACCGTGTCGCTGAGCCGGCGGCCCTGGGCGGCCAGGGTCTGCTGGCGGGCGCGGTTGAACTCGCGCTGGGCGTCGATCACCTGGATCAGCGGGCCGCCGCCGAGCTCATAGGCCTTGCGCGCGTCGCGCAGGTTCGAGGTCTGGGACTGCTCCGAGCGGCCCAGGGCGGCGATGGCGCGCTCGTCCTGTTCGAGGCTGGTGAGCGCGTCGGCGACCTGGACGAAGGCGCGCAGCACCGTGCCCTGGTAGCGGGCCAGCGAGGCCTTGGCCTCCGCCTCGGCGGCGCGCTTGTTGGCCTTGAGCGTCCCGCCATGGAAGATCGGCGCGGTCAGGCCGCCGGCCAGGCTCCAGCCGCTCGACGAGTAGCGGAACAGGTTGCCCGGCTCGATGGCTTGCTGGGTGAGGCCGGCGCTCAGCTTGATGTCCGGATAGAGGTTGGCCGTCGCCACGCCGATGCGGGCGGTGTCGGCGTGCAGGGTCGCTTCGGCCGCCAGGATGTCGGGCCGGTTGCGGACCAGGCTGGAGGGCACCACCACCGGAATCGCCGTCACCGGCTTGAAGGCGGCGAGGTCGAAGTCCGGCGCGGTCCAGGTCGCCGGCGGCTGGCCGACCAGCAGGGCGAGCTGGTGGAGGGCGGCGGCGAGGTCGCGCTCCAGGGCGGGACGCTGGGCCTCGTCCTTGGCGAGCTGGCCCTGGCCGCCGGAGATGGCCGAGGGCGCGGCGCCGCCGGCCTGCTCGGCGCGGCGGGTCATCTCGATGGTCCGGCGGTCGTCGGCGATCACCTCGTCCAGGGCGGCGATCTGGGCGCGCAGGGTGGCGATCTTGAAGGCCTGCATCGCAGATAGGCCGCGTCGGCCTTGTGGGCCTGGCTCTCGGCGTCGGCCTTGGCCGCCTCGACGCCGCGCTTCCTGCCGCCGAACAGGTCGAGGTCGTAGCTGACCGTGCCGCCGATCG
Source organism: uncultured Phenylobacterium sp. (assembly GCA_945952175.1). GTDB lineage: Bacteria > Pseudomonadota > Alphaproteobacteria > Caulobacterales > Caulobacteraceae > Phenylobacterium. Next base: position 5,623 of record CAMFHW010000247.1, read on the forward strand.
AATAGAGGTTGATGGTCGGGCTGGGGAAGCCGGTGAAGCCGAAGGCCTGGGTGTTGATCCGCTCGCGCTGGCCGCCGGCGTTGGCGTCGACCTGCGGCGCGAGGCCGCCCGCGGACGCATCGACCTGGGCGCGAGCGCGCTGAAGGGTGGCGTCGGCCTCGGCGATGGTCGGGCTGTTCTTGAGCGCCAGCCGGATGGTGGCGTCGAGCTCCGGCGAGCCGTAGGCGGACCACCAGGCGCCGGCGGGCCGCGCCTCGGGCGAGAGCTGGCCGACGGGGCTCGGCGCGTCGCTGGCCATGGCGTAGCCGGTCGCGGCCGGCGGGGCGGGCGACTTGAAGTTCGGGCCGACGGTCGTGCAGGCCGACAGGGCGAGCGCGGCGGTCAGGGCCAGGCTGGAGGCGCGCAGGGTCATTCGACCTCCAGATGGGCAGGAGCGTTGCGCCGGGGCTTCCGCATCAGCAGCAGCATCGGCATGCAGAACAGGGTGATCATCAGCATCAGTTTGAAGTCGTCCACATAGGCCACCATGGTCGCCTGGCGGGTCACCTCGCCGTTCAGCGCCGAGAGGCCGGGAATGCTGGAGAGGTCGAAGCGGCGCGCGAGGTCCGCATGGACCACGGGGTCGGAGAGGTTCACGTGGCCGGCGAGGTCGGCGTGGATGCTCTGGGTGTTGGAAACCACCAGGGCCTGCATGATCGAGATGCCGACCGCCGAGCCCATGTTGCGCACCAGGGTGTAGACCGCCGAGGCCTCGGAGCGCAGCCGCGCCGGGATCGTGGCGAAGGCGAGCGTCGACAGCGGCACGAACAGCAGGCCGATGCCCAGGCCTTGGATGAAGCCCGAGATCACGAACGGCGTCGGGTCCATCGACAGGTCGAAATGGGTCATCTGGATCAGGGCGACGCAGGAGATGCAGAGGCCGGCGAACAGAATGAGCCGGGTGTCGACCCGCCCGATAAGCTGTCCGACCAGGAACATGGCGAAGAACGAGGCCACGC